>CASFRN010000098.1 GCA_949296855.1 uncultured Bacteroides sp.
CATTCGTAAATCATCAGCGGCCCTACATTAGGGTTAAATACTTTTTTCTTAAACTTATACGGTTTTTCAGGATTCCAAACCTGCGCGCTGAATATCTTAGTGTCATCATCCTGAACCACCCGGGTAGCCCATGCCGGAATACGTTCGCCACATCCGCCTTCCCAATATACTTTCAGCTTATACAAGTCGCCATGTTTCATGGCTTTCTCCGGCAAGTTGATTTCCCAATTGCCGCTGTTCCTTACTTTTTTCAGTTTGAATTTAGGCGATTCTTTCCATTCGTTAAAATCGCCAATCAGGTAAATGGCAGTAGCATTGGGCGCCCATTCGCGGAAAGTCCATCCTTTTTCCGTGCGATGCAAACCGAAATAAAAATGTCCGGTAGCAAAATCAGCCAATGTTTTCTTCCCTACCAACTCTTTTTCTTTGTCAATAGCGTGCTGGTGTCTGCCGGTAATGGCATCTTTATACGGTTCCAGCCACGGGTCATTCTTAATGATGTTCAATATTTCGTCCATAGTATCGGTAATTTATTGTTCAACTCGTACTTTTATAATCACTTTCTTCACTCCATCGGGAGTTACGCCAGGCGCGTGTCCATCTTCCGGAAAGAAAACGGCAAACATACCGGGCTTTACCGTCAGGTAATCTTGAGCCAATCCTTTATAGAAGGTCCTGTCTTTCCCTGCATCATACTCTTCTTCCGGCAAATCGGCACGTGGGGTATACCCCATCCGCTCTACTCCTGATAAGGGAATCTGAATATCAATGAAGTCGTTATGGGTTTCCAGCCTGGCTTCTTCTTTGGCCTTCGGATTCACTTCGGCAAAGTTTACGGTCAGTTCTCCTTCTTTCAATGTAATCTTACCTAATTCGTGTGCGTTCAAATCGGTTGCTTTCAAGAATGCCGCGACATCAGCGAACAAAGGGTTCAGCGATGCGTACTTCTCAAAATTTTCCAGTTTATCGACAACCATAATCGTATAATTTAAAAGGTTTATAAAATGTGAGTTATTCAAAATCGTCTATCGTAAAATTCGTGAAATCGGCAAAACGTTTCAATTGGATGAAAATATCCGCAATTTTATCCAAGAATGCCGGGTCATCGAAAAACGTGTCCGGCACCGGACACGAAACGGTATAGTCTTTACACCGGATGTATTGAGGATAAGGAAAGTCTTTCGGAAAACCTTTCGGTACAGTCTTTAAATGCTCCTCTCCCACTTCCGGAAAATACTTCTTGAAAGCCGGGTCTTCTACAATGGAGCGGTACTCGTCTATATTATCGCATACCGAACGGCGTACAGCCCTTAACATATCCGAAGGCATACACCAACTCCCCCCCGCCAACATACAGTTTCCAGGCTCTAAATGAAGATAATAACCGCAATGGTTCGATTTCTTGCCTTTGGCATTGATATACCCGCCGATATGATTCTTATAAGGAGATTTATCCGACGAAAAACGGGTGTCGCGGTAAATGCGGTACGTGCAATCCGAAGGCTGCACATGAGCTACGCTTGGGTCGAACACCACAATGCGTGCTATCACTGCCGCCAACAATTCTTCGAAGCTTTTCTGCACATACTGATATTCCGCCTTATGCTCCTGAAACCAAAGACGGTTGTTATTAGCAGCCAACCGTTTCAAGAAATCCAATATTTCCGGTATATCCATGTCTTTTCTTTTTAATGACACAAACATACAAAATTATTCGGAGATAAGCCAAATAAAGCGGAGGTATTTTACAGTTTATCAATAATATCCAACAAATCGGCATGAACTTTGCCATTCGAGGCTAAAACTTGCGCACCCGAACAGAAGGAATCACCCCCTTTGAAATCGGTCACTTTCCCTCCTGCATTCTTTAAAATAAGGGTTCCGGCTGCAATATCCCAAGGCCCCAAAAAGGCTTCAATCCGGGCTTCGAACCGTCCGGCCGCTATGTAACACAACTCTGCAGCGGCCGCTCCCATCAGGCGTAATCCTGCCACATTACCATACAAACGGCTTATTAAATGAGCAGCCATCGGCTTATAGGCTTCCGAATTGTGGGGAAGCCCCAATTCGATAAAAGCGTCATCTAAAGCGGAAACAGCGGAAACGTGTATTTCCTTGCCGTTCAGATAAGAAGCGGAACCTTTATACGTCCAATAACATTCGTCGCGTGTAATTTCGTATACTACGCCCGCTAAAAGTTCTTTTTCATCCCGCAAAGCGATGCTCACACAATAAGGGGCATTGTCGTGAATAAAGTTGGTTGTACCGTCCAACGGGTCAACCACCCAACAATAGGAAGAATTTTCACGCAACGCAATACCGCTTTCTTCCGCTATAAAACCTGCCTCGGGAAGCAATTCCTTCAAACTGGCTGTAATTCTTTTTTCGGACTCCTTGTCAACGTATGATACATAGTCATGCGCATGTTTCTTCTCTACTGCGTTCCGGCTGAACTTTTTCCGTTCTTCCCGGATGAACGCTCCTGCTTCAAAAGCTACGGTACGCACTTTTTCCGTAAGCAAAGCTAAATCCATAAACGATTTCTCCCTAATTAATGATGAATCAAGCAGATTCTATTTTTTTTCTTCTAACAACCGCCCGTTACGGAATGTCCCTTGACGAGTCACTTTGCCGTTGGCGTCGGTTTCAATAAAAGCGCCGTCTTTTTTCCCTTGCTTGAAGAAGCCTTCGAAACGCGAACCGTCTTTATTGACAATCGTCCCTTTACCGTTTTCTTTCCCTTTCGAGAAACTTCCTGTATATACTGAGCCGTCTTGCATCCGCAACACGCCTTCGCCTTCGGCTACATTGTCCTTCCATTCACCTTCATATTCATCGCCGTTTCCCCATTTATAATGCCCATGCCCTGAACGCTGGTTGTTTTTCCATTCGCCTTCATAGACAGCACCGTTCTGCCATGTAAACGTCCCTTGGCCTTCTTGTCGGCCATTTTTAAACTGCCCTACATATTTATCACCATTGGGATACGTATAGGTGCCCTCACCCGTACGCTCTCCTTCGGCATAATCGCCTTCGTAACGCTCACCATTCTGGAAATAGTAAATACCTTTGCCATGTTGGACATCGAATACCCAATCGCCTTCATACTTATCACCGTTGGTATAATAAAAGGTTCCCTTGCCGTCACGCTGGCCGTTCTTCCATTGACCTTCATACTTGGATCCGTCGTCCCACGTCATCACCCCTATTCCGTTCTTCAAGTCATTCTTCCATTCGCCATCGTAATTGGCACCGCCTTTCCACATATAAACCCCTTTACCGTTCCGCTTGTCGTGGTGCCATGCACCTATATACTTATCCCCGTTGTAATAATACATCGTGCCTTCACCTTCTTGGTAATCCTGATACCACATACCTTCATAACGGTTGTTGTTCATGAAGTAGTAGGTACCTTTACCATGTTGCTGGTCCTCAAACCACTCTCCGACGTATTTCTCACCGTCGGCAAACATATAAGTGCCTTGTCCCTGACGTTTCCCTTTTACATATTCGCCTTCATAGACATCGCCATTCTTGAATACAGTTTTCCCTTTTCCGTTCGGACGCCGCCCTTTCAGTTCACCTGTATATTCCGACCCGTCCTTAAACTTATAATATCCTAAAGACATTTGAGCAGAAGCCGATACGCTTCCCATAGCCATAGCGGCCCATAGTAACCATGTATATTTGTTCATTCTTTTTCCTTCTATTTGATTAACTGCATTCAAAATTAGCTTTTTTAGCCCAGCTAAGGCAATTTCATTACACTTTTTTACCTGCAACCACTGCTATTAAGTTTTCTTTACAGAAATAAGTTTGTGCCAATGTCAATATTTCATCGGCACTCACTTCGCGGACAGCTTCCAACGAACGCTCGAAAAAACCATGGTCAAGCCCTGTCGTCTCGATGAATATCCAAGCGTCCGATAATGAAAAAGCACTTTCATACGAACGGCACATATCCCCCAACATATAGTTGCGTACCATATCCAGTTCTTTATCCGACACCTTTTCCGAACGTAAGCGGTCCATTTCCTTAAACACTTCCGTTATAATCGGCTCAATGTATTCATTCGCCGCTTCGGTACTGACTCCCAACACACCTATGCCCGGATAATTAACCAACCCGGCGGCTATCCCGTAGGTATACCCTTTCTCTTCACGAATATTCGACATCAACCTGCTGCCAAAATAACCGCCAAATAAAGTGACCAACACACGTAATTTCAGGAAATCGGGATGTCGCTGCGCCAAGGAAAAGCCTCCTATCTTTAATGAACTTTGCAATGCGTCGTCTTTTTCTACAAACAGCCGATGTACAGTTTCCGTCTCGGGTACGCAGTCCTTAAAAGTAGCTGCCTGAGAATCCTCCCCCCACGGCGATTCGCCAAAATGCCGTTCTATGCAACCAATAACTTCGGAAGTCACTTTCCCGGACACGTACATCGAGCAGTTACCCGAATGATAATAAGCGTGATAAAAACGTTGTAACACTTCACGGTCGATGCGGTTGTAATCTTCCAATTCGGCATACCGCCCTAACGGATGGCGAGAACCGAACAGAGCCCGGTTCAACCGTTTGCGCGCCATGACATCTACCCGCTGCGCATTGACTTGAAACTGTTGCTTATTGACATTAACTATAACAGCCAGTTCTTTTTCGGGGAAAACAGGTTCTTTCACCATAGAAGCTACCACCTCGACAGTCTTCGGGAAATACTTTCCCAAAGAATACAAGGTGATAAAACCATAGTTGACAGACGATGACAAATCGAGCCATGCGCCATAGTAATCCAGCTTTTCGGCTATCTGCGCCGACGTCAGCCGGCAAGTTCCTTCGCGCAACATCCGATTAGTAAACATCGCTTGCAGCGGCTGACTTTGATTCCATTGGCCTCCTTTTATTAAGAGGTCGAAACGGATAACATCTTCATCACCTACTTGAATTATATTTAAAGGAATTCCGTTGCGCAAAACACGATGCTCAGGCTCCGCTATCAAAAAATGCTCTATCTGGCGTATTTCGGGGGCTATTGTTCTATCAAGGGTCATCGCTTCATTTCTTGTTCCTGCAAAAACTTTTCGGCACGCGCCAAGTCTTGCGGAGTGTCTATACCAATTGTTTCCACCTCACTGATTCCCACCTTTATTTTATAACCGTTCTCCAACCAACGTAATTGCTCCAACGATTCCGCCAATTCCAACGATGATTGCGGTAACGCCGTGATCTCTTCCAATACCGACGCACGATAAGCATACAGCCCGATATGCTTGTAATACGTATGGTTTGCCAGCCACCCGCTTTTTTCCTTATTCCGCATGAAAGGAATAACGGAACGGCTGAAATACAAAGCGTTTCCGTTTTTGCCGACAACAACTTTGGGCGAATTTACATTTTCCAACGCTTCCCATCCGTCAGCCGGCGTGAAAGGTTTCACCAGAGTAGCGATTTGGGTGCCTTTGTCTTCAAAACAAGCTTTAAGAACTTCCAATTGGGACGGACGGATAAAAGGCTCATCACCTTGAATATTGACAACAACGTCAAAATCCCTCCCTACCTTGTGATAAGCTTCACAACAACGGTCGGTTCCGCTTTTATGGTCGGGCGATGTCATCACTACTTTGCCCCCAAACGCTTTTACGGCAGCTTCGATGCGTTCGTCATCGGTAGCGACACACACATCATCTAATATACCGCACACTTGTTCATACACTCGCTGAACGACCGGTTTCCCCCCTAAAATAGCCAATGGCTTAGCCGGGAAACGTGTCGATGCATATCTTGCTGGAATAACTCCGATAAATTTCATGGCATTTCATTTTTAATTTGAGTATGCAAATTTACGAAAAAAATCTATTTTTGCATCCAAAACTTCGCCAATATGAAAAATATGCATCGTTGCATCCTCTGTATCGGATCGAATTATCATGCCGAAACTTATATGAAAATGGCCGAGCAATTACTCAGCCAACGTTTCCCTTATATCCGATGGGGGAAAATGATAAAAACCATACCCGAAAACACCAGACACCCTGCCCCTTACCTGAACCGCGCCGCACAGGTAGAAACCAATTGGGATGCAAAAACGTTACGGGAGTACTTTAAATGCATCGAAAAGGCATACGGACGTACTTCCATCAGCAAGCAGACAGGCATCATACCAATTGACATCGACTTGCTCATAATCGACGGTGTTATCCTCAAACCCGAAGACATGAAAAAACGCTACGTGCGCCAAGCCTTGCAGGAACTCTCTTCGGAATAAGAATAAGAAAGCAAGATACAACAACATTGAATACAGCGCAAAAGGCACAGAAAACTTTTCATATATCTTAAAATAAAAAGCTCTGTGCCCCTGTGTCTTGGCTTATTTATGATTACTCTATTGTCACGGCAGTTCCGCTTGCCGTTACCATCAGCATCGATCCGTTTATGGTTTCGTAATCCAAATCCACACCGATGACCGCATTAGCTCCCATAGCTTGAGCCTGTTCCTGCATCTCACGAAGAGCCGTATCTTTAGCTTCACGTAAAACTTGTTCATACGACCCGCTTCGTCCGCCTACAATATCACGGATACTGGCGAAAAGGTCACGGAAAATATTGGCGCCGATAATGGTTTCGCCCGATACAATGCCATAATAATGAGTAATACGCTTTCCTTCAACTGTATTGGTAGTAGTCTGCAACATAATTTAAACTTTATTTTATAATTAAAAGCGGAGTATTCGCGTGGAACAACATTTTGCGTGCTATGCTTGGATTGAACAAACGTGCAAAGACATTCCGCTTATAATTAGAAGTACAAATAACGTCTATCTGATGCTCTTGTACAAACTGGTCTAAATTACTCAACAGATTTTCTTCGCCTACGGTCAAGTAATTAAACTCTATTTGCGGATATTGTTTCTTGAAGTATTCCTTTATGCCTGCCAATGTTATTTCGTTCCACTTACGTTTTTCTTCATGCGAATTAATATGGATAAAGGTCACTTCGAAACGATTTTCTTTGAAGGTTTGAATCAGCGAATCGAATGCTATCAAATCGCGTTGGTCAAAACTGGTAAACAAAGCCACTTTGTGGATATCTTCTATCGATTTTGACGGAGCTTGTTCGGGTATCGCATAAACAAATACCGGACTCCGTTCGATTACTTCTGCCGTTACGCTCCCTATCAATTCCAAATCTTTTTGATGTTCACCCCGTGTGCCCATCACAATGATAAGCGGTTTTTCACGACGCGCATAACTCAAGATTTCCTCTTCTGGAATACCTTCACGCAACGCACAGGTATATTTCACTTTCGCATAAAGGCCTTCTTCCATCTTCTTATCGATGGCTTGCGTCAAATCGTTCACCTGCCTATGCACGTTTTCAAGCATATTTTTCACCGTAGCAGAATTCGCCACCGACGGTATGTCGAAATTATCGGTCGCATATTGCAGGGTTGGCATATAAATAGGGGTAAAATGAACATGCAACAACACGACTTCTGCCTCCATCTTCGCCGCCAACGGAAAACCAAAATCACAAGCCTTCAACGAATAATCGGAAAAATCGACAGGTATCAGCACATGAGGTTTGCCCGAAGGCTTAGGGGACTCTTCATGCAGAATCTCTTCAGACAGCCAAGTGGAACTTTCAATAATTTTCAACGCTTGAGGCAAATCGCTCTCTTTAATGCGTACTCGTACACCGGCGGAAACTACCGGCTGAATTTGATTGACATTGTGGATATACGACTCTATTCCTTCATTTTCAAGCACCGACTGAAGGATTTGGGCTTTCGAGTACGTCAGAATAGCTAAAGTAACAAGTTTATCTTCCATAACTCAAAAATTTAAAGGTTTATTAAAAATTCGCCACAGATTGTACGGTCTTATTCTTTATTTCCGTACAGTCCGTGGCAACTGAAATCAGACAGATTGTTCTTCTTTCAAAATAGCGATGGCTTTATCAAGCACAGTTGTATCGTCTAACATGACCAATCCGCCATCCGGCCCCGGTTCCAAATGGATGCCTACACATTTACCATCCTTAAAATTATGTCCGCCAAAAAAATTCCGCACCGTTTCTACGCTTAAATTCAGTTCGTCAGCAATACGGTGCATACTTCCGCTTGGCAGTGAATCCTTGATTTTACGAAGTTCATTGAATGTTATCGTTCTATTCATAGTAGTCCCAATTTTAAAGTTTGACAAATCATTTGTTAATTCACGATATAAATGTAATGAAATAATATGAATCAGCAAACGATATCGTCGTTTTTTTCTCTTAAAAGGCCGATTTTATCAGAAATGGAGTGTCTTGGATAGAATCATACCCGCTGTAATGATGTACATACAGGTAATGAGCAGGACTAAATAGAATGCATGAATATCTTCTATATCAAACCCTGAAGAGGTATATTGCCCCGATATATACTGAGGACATTCGAAATATTTCCGGGCAACCAAACGGTAAAGGCGATATACGATACAAGCTATGATGCAACCGGCTATCGCTCCGCATATCACATCACCCGGATAATGGACGCCCAAATAAATGCGTGAATAGGAAGGAATAACCGCCCACAAAAACATGACACACGTCATCCATCGGTTGCGCACCAACAATGACATAAAAGTAGCAAAAGCAAATGTATTGGCGGCATGGCTCGACATAAAGCCATACAACCCACCTCGATAACCATTGACTACCTCTACCATATACATCAGTTCAGGATCTTGTGCCGGCCGGAACCTATGAAAATAAGGTTTGCACAGTCCTGATGCAAACTGGTCTGCCAATGTAATGACTGCGGCTATCATAACCAAAATGAGTGACGCATGAAGCAACTTGTTGTTTTTAAAGATGATATACAACAACATGACCGCTGCAGCCAGCCACGTCTTTGTATCTGAAACGACCCACATCAATCCGTCCCAAAACAAAGAGTCACTGCCGTTCCAGCTCAAAAGCCATTGCCGGTCTGCTTCTATGAGTTGCTGTATATCCATCTTATATAAACGATTTATAGGGTATGTGCATCTTTTTTAATTCAAATGACTTCGATAGAAGAAGTCGGAAGCCATCCTTCCTTTCCGTCTTCCAAACGGATTTCCTTCCATCCTTTCATTGAATTGTCTTCTATATAAACTTTTGTTCCTTCATGCAAAACAAACAAATCAGTCCCGCTTTCATTAGGCGTGCTTTTTACGGTAATTGTCGGATCCGTGACAATGGCACCCATACGGTTTACTATCTTATCTTTTTGTTCGGCGGCAAAAAAATTAGCGCATACACAAACAATCAAGAACACCACAGCCCCGATAAATCCGATTTTCTTCCACAGAATCCGGTTCCCGAAAATATACAAAGCCAATCCTGCCAACAAAAGCAGGAAAGTAATGATGCCTGTCGTTCCCCACGCCTTTTCACTCATGAGGTTGGTCAACGACTTTGCCCAAGTAACGATAAATACTTCGGTAGCAGGCATCACCTGATCTACTGTCTTACTGCGCGCCAAATCAAGATTGAATCGGATATCCGCATCTCCAGGCTTCAACAACAATGCCCGTTCATAATTTAAAATAGCTTTGGCAATGTTTTTAGTTTTATAATAGCAGTTACCCAAATTATAATAAAGGTCTGCCGACTCTCCTTCTTCCGCCAACACCGACTCGTATATTTTTATCGCGTCCTCGAACTTGCTTTCCTGATAGGCTTTGTCGCCTTCCATTTTGGTAGCAGCGACAGCCATCTGAATCACACCGATCAAGAAAACGAACAGAATGGATAATTTTTTCATATCTGGTTTCTCCTATATTAATGTTTGATACTGTTTTCCATCTTGCCGATAGCCTCTACCGAAGTGGTGTATACCTTATCCATCGCCTCGTTTTCATCACCTGGAGCATAACGGGCAAATTCACATTCGTTCAAAGCGTCGATAAATGATTTTGTGACATCTTCGGACACTCCGTATTTAGTCAGTTCGGCTTCGATGTTATCTTTCGAAAGCTGCGACACGGGTATGCTCAACTTGTCACTGATGTACCCCCACAAGGCTTTCAGCACTTCATCATAGAACTCATTCTTTTTATTCTCTGCCAACAACTTGCCAGCCAATTTCATCCGTTTGGTAGCAACCTTATTCGCTTTTTTAGTTTTCACCTTTGCCACATTGGCATTTTCGGCAGCCTGCTTACGGAAAAAGATAACCAATGCAACAAATACGACTAATGGAATAATGTATCCCAACCAATAGCCGGTTGTGCCAAAAAAGACTTCGCCTTTCGGAGTCAGTTTGGTATCACCTAATTTTATGAAACGCACGTCTTGCCCCAATACCTTCACATTTTCCTTATTCGTGAAGTCGGCTATCACTTGGTCGGCATTGCCTTTTCCTTTCTCCACTTTCAGTTTATACTCTTCCGTTTTCAACGTTTTATATGAACGGCTCTTCAAATCGAAATAAGTAAATTCCACAGGCGGTATCGTAAAATCGCCCGCATGGCGCGGGATAGCAAGATACTCAATGGTCTGCGTACCCGACATTCCCGAATGCGACACATCAAAATTATTGTTTACTTTCGGATCGTATACTTCAAAGTCTTCGGGGAATTTCACTTCCGGACTGCTGATAAGTTTCATGTTACCCGAACCTTTGATGGTCAGCTTGACAGTGACTGCGTCATTGGTTTTCACTTCCTTTGCGTTGATAGATGAAGAAAGTGTAAACGTACCTACCCCCCCTGAAAAATTTACAGGCTTAACAGGCAGCGGATTCACATTTATAGTTACTTTCGGAGCCACAATCTTCTTCCGCACCTCAATGTATCCGCCTCCATTAAAGAAAGCGTCGAAAGGGTCATCCGAAATGGTTTGCTGCGCCACAATTCCATCAAAAGTAACGGCTGGTATCTCCAGCTTACCCGTTTGTTGAGGGAATAGGATATACTGACGCCAGACAATCGTATTATAATTGCGCCCTTTATAATGCTCCATTGAGTATTGTTTCTGTTGGGGTAACTGGATTTCCTGCATCTGGAAGCCTTTCATATCAGGCATGTCTTCTATCAACTGACGAAGATTTACCGCTGTATACACCTTATATGTCAACAAAATAGCTTCCTGTTCATAAACATTGGTCTTCGATGCCGTAGCTGTAACAAACAAGTCTTTGTCGGTAATTTTCCCGCCCGCTATCTGTGCACGCGATGCAGACGAGCTTCCTTTTCCCTGTCCCGGCTGCTGGCCGTTCGCCGATTGGTCGGGTGGAAGCACCTTAACGGTAAGGGCATTCGAAAATATCTTCTTGCCATCCACCTCGATACTGGCAGCAGGGATGGTATACGTCCCTTCCTTGCCTGCCATTAATATATAGGTATAAGTAATGGAGCTACTTGACGATACTTTCCCGTTAATAATCTGCGTACTACTCTGCTGCGAGCGGCTCGGTCCCATCAGGACGTCAAATCCGCTGATGGAAGGAGCCAAGAAATCTTTCACCTTTTGTGTATTTACTGTAAAAGTCAGCCGGAACTGGTCGCCGCTCACTACCACATCGGGAGCTTCGGCGGTAAGCGTGACATCATCTTTCGCCTGCATCGGCAAAACGGCTATGATTAACAGTAGAAAGAAAATTAATTTTCTCATCGTTTATATCTATTTTTATAATTTTTTATTTTTCATCAAAGGCTACCAATCTTTCTCCAGCTTGCGGCCTTCCACACGTACACCTTTCTTCACCTTGTCCTGTACGTTCTTTTCGTCCTGCATGGCGGCTCTCAACAGTTGTTCGGCATTTTCTTTTGACATTTGGTTCTGTTGCTGCTGTTGCTGGTTACTTTGTTGTTGATCTTTCTTTTGTTGATCTTGTTGATCTTTATTCTGTTCTTTCTCGTCCTGCTTTTGGTCTTGTTTCTGTTCTTGCTGCTGGTTTTGATTCTGCTGTTGCTCCTGGTCTTTCAGTTGCTTCTGTGCCAAAGCGAGGTTATAACGGGTTTCATTGTCGTGCGGATTATTACGTAAAGCTTCCTTATAGGCCTCGATGCATTGCGGCAATTGCTTCGACGACTGAAGGATAACTCCCATATTATGATAAATCTGTGCCAGTTTCGCCTTGTCCTTCTCCACATGGCGTGCTGCTTCGTACTGCTCCATCGCTTCCTTTGCTTTCTGCTGCATCAGCAACGAATTTCCTAAGTTATACATGGCATCGGCCGATTTCGGCTCTTGCTCCAACGCTTTCCGATAATCAACTTCTGCCTTAACGAAAGTGCTGTCCTTATACAGCTTATTTCCGCTACGCAAATAGTCGCGCTCGTTTTTCTGTCCGTATGCTGACACCGAAACCACTGCCATACCCAGCAATATGATTATTCCTTTCCGTCTCATCATTTGTCTTGTTTAAAGAGTTTCACATTTTTGAAGAGCGGGTTTTTCCGTTCTAACAACATCAAGTCAACCGCAAGCAACAGCAATGCCATCCACGCCAATACTTGGAATTGTTCATCGAACTCAGTAAAAACCTGTGTCTCAACATCAGCTTTCGCCAATTTATTGATTTCGGCATTCAAAGCACGCTCGGCATTGTTCGTATTATCTACACGCACGTAAATTCCGTTTCCTGCCTTGGCTATCTCCTGACACATTTGTTCATTCAGCCGGGTTACAATAACATTGCCGCCTTTATCACGGCGATATTCATTACCATTGCCTGTAGGGATAGGCGAACCATCGGGCGATCCCACTCCTAATACAAAGACACGCACCCCTTTTGCGGCTGCCTCTTGCGCAGCTTCTACAGCTCCCCCCTCATGGTTTTCACCATCGGTTATTAACACAATGGCACGCCCTACCCCCTCGTTTGGCGTAAAGCTCTTCATCGCCAAATCAATAGCTCCACGGATATCAGTTCCCTGCGTAGAAATGAGTGACGGAGAAATGGTCTCCAGAAACATTTTAGCGGAAATATAATCACTCGTGATAGGCAATTGTGTAAAGGCTTCCCCTGCAAAAACAATCATCGCCACCTTATCATTATTGAATGTTTCCACCAAACGCGAAATGAGTTTCTTCGACTTTTCCAAACGGCTTGGAGTCACATCCTCTGCCAACATTGAATTCGAAATATCCAATGCCACTACCGTTTCCACTCCCTGACGTTTCACGGTTTCCATCTTCGAGCCGAACTGAGGGCGTGCCAGCATAAAAACAATCGCCGCCAACGCCGCAAGTACCAACCAAAACTTAACATCGGGACGATATTTCGACACGGCAGGCATCAAGTGCGCCAACAATTCGGGGTCACCGTATTGGCGTACTCTTTTCCGCCGACGCCAATTGGAATACAGATACAATACCGCCAAAACAGGCAATACGACAAGTAAATATAAATAGATTGGTTCTCCAAATCGAAACATAACTTCTTCTTTTTAAGGTATTTTCTTTAATACAGTGTTACGCAGGATAAGTTCCAACAAAACACATAAGAATGCCACTAACGCAAAAGGCAGGTAAGCTTCCTCACGTTTGCTGAATTCTTTCACATTCAGCTTGGTCTTCTCCAATTTGTCTATCTCCTTATACACCTCTTCCAGCTTTGAATTGCTCGTTGCACGGAAGTAATTGCCGTTCGTTGTCCCCGCTATTTGAATCAACGTTTGTTCGTCAATCTCTACAGGCACATTAACATATTGTATTCCTGCATATGTAGGCATCGGATAGGGTGCCGTTCCGTTTGTACCTACACCGATTGTGTATACGCGAATTCCGAATTGTTTGGCTATCTCGGCTGCTGTAAGCGGTGAAATATCACCACGGTTATTACTTCCGTCGGTTAACAGAATAATAACTTTCGATTTCGCCTTGCTATCTTTCAAACGGCTAATGGCATTCGCCAATCCCATACCGATAGCAGTACCGTCTTCTATCAGTCCACGTTGGGCTATATCACCTTTTATGCTATGAAAGAGATTCAATAATACGGCATGGTCAACGGTTAACGGACACTGCGTAAAAGCTTCTCCCGCAAAAATAGTCAGACCGATATTATCGTTCGGGCGTCCGTTTATAAACTCCGATGCCACTTGCTTTGCTGCTTCCAGACGGTTTGGCTTCAAATCTTCGGCAAGCATACTAGTCGACACATCGACTGCCATCATAATGTCAATCCCTTCTATTTCGGTATTTTGCCAATTATCGGTAGTCTGCGGACGTGCCAGCACCAACACAATCATCACAAACGCTGCTATGCGCAGCAAGAATGGCGCATGAAGCAAATACAGTTTCCAGCTTCGCGGAGCGTTCATATACATACGGGTCGTAGAGACCTGCAACGTAGGTTCCGTCTTTTTCCGCCGCATGAAATACCACACAATATAGGGTACCAACAGCAATAATAAAAACAGATATTCGATATTTGCAAAAATCATAGTCGCTACAATTATTGATTAAAAGAAAAGGTCGATAATACGTCGTATTACGAAATACAATCCGGTCACAGCACCTATCGAGGAGACGGCAATGCAAACCGCCAACACAACACGTCCTCGTTTCGACCGTTTCTCTTCCACACGGATCTCTGTCGGTTCTTTCTTTGCAGCCGGGTCTTCTTCTACCTTTGTCTGATTAATGAAATCAACGGCATTCACCAAATTCATGTCATTCTCATTCATCAACGGCGCATGCTTGGCAAATTTTACTAAGTCAGCTGTTTCGAACAACAGTTTCAAATCATTGATAGACTGCGAGTCTTTCACCTGCAACAAATGGCCGATAATCTCAGAGGAAGTCATTTCCATCGCATTAAAGCCGAAGCGATCCTTAATATAAGTACGGATAGCATCCGTCAATTCTGTATAATATAATTTCGGATCTTCACGCTGTATCTGCTTGTCGGCCTTTATTTCTTCGATTTTTTTCATCGCTACCTGATGCGGAGGAAGTTTAGGCGCAACCTTGATTATCTTGATAATCGGTTTGTTGTCACGATAACGAATGGCAAGAAACACGGCAAGCGCTCCCATCACAAGCAGAAACAGCCCCCACCACACCATAGGAGCCACATCATTCCATGTAATAGGAACTCTACGGATGTCTTTCGGACCAAAGAACCGGTCGGGATGTAAAGTGTCGACAGGAATGGAGTAAACTTTCAACGCCAAAGCTTTCGACAAATAAGGCTTACCGTCCACCTTCACTTCGAAAGGAGGCAGATAATACAAGGCTGAATCAAACGAAGTAACGGTATATTCTTGAGAAATAAGCCATCGCTTGTTATCGTTCAGCGACTGAGTGTCAGCTTTCGTCACGTCCAAGACTTCAACCCCTGCCACCAATGTATCCCGCAACAAAGGAAGCTGCAACTTCTGACCAGCATTCATGCTTACCTGCAACTTTATTTTCGCCTGCTCACCGATAAGCAGTTGAAGCGAATCGATGGAAGCGTCTACTGTTACTTGTGCGCGTGTTTCAACTGTGGCAAAAAACAGCATCGCCAACACGCAGCCTATTGTTTCCAGCAACCGTCTCCTGTATACATATAATAAGGTGTATTCCATACGTCCTCCTTTAGTTTCGTTTTGCAAATAAATTAAGCAAGGCTTTTACATAATCCTGATCTGTACGTACCGATACCGAATCGACATTACTGTGAGTAAACACCTCATTCAGATTCTGTTGCCGCTGTTTCCACCAAGCATGATGAGCGTTCCGCAAAGCTTTCGATGATGTGTCTATCCACTGCTCGTGCCCTGTTTCGGCATCACGCACCTTCATTAACCCTACATTAGGCAAATCTTCCATACGGCGGTCATACACTTGTATCGCCACCACGTCATGCTTCCGGTTGGCTATAGTCAAAGCGTTCCGATAATCGTGGTCATCAATAAAGTCACTTAACATAAACGCCGTACAACGTTTCTTCAGCACATTCGTCAGGTATTTTATCACGCATTGTATATCTGTACGTTTACTTTCAGGTTCAAAATCGAGCAATTCGCGAATAATATAGAGGATGTGCTTGCGCCCCTTTTTGGGAGGAATGAATTTTTCAATGCGGTCAGAGAAAAAGATAACGCCTATCTTATCGTTATTTTGGATAGCAGAAAAAGCCAATGTAGCGGCTATTTCAGTCACCATATTCTTTTTCAACTGCTGCACCGTACCGAAATCCAAACTATTCGAAACGTCTACCAACAGCATGACCGTCAGTTCGCGTTCTTCCTCGAACACCTTAACAAACGGCTTGTCAAAGCGGGCTGTCACATTCCAGTCTATATCGCGCACGTCATCGCCGAACTGATACTCGCGGACTTCCGAGAAGGCCATACCTCTTCCCTTGAAGGCAGAATGGTATTGCCCCGCAAAAATATTGCTCGACAGCCCGCGGGTCTTGATTTCAATCTGGCGTACCCGTTTTAGCAATTCACTTGTTTCCATTTTCTTTTATATTTTCACCACAGATTACACGAACGCAATCCACACTTACCTTTTTTTCTTCTTGCATATTCCGTAAATACGGCTGCACGCTTCACCTAAAACCTCTACCTTTTGAAGCGAAACGTCACGCCACTTCTAAAAAACGCCGTGACGTTTTTCTTCTCGTGTTAAGGCACTTCTACCTTATTCAAGATTTTGCTTACGATTTCATCCGAAGTGACATTAGTCGCTTCGGCTTCGTAAGTCAAGCCGATACGGTGACGCAATACATCATGAGCAACAGCACGCACGTCTTCGGGAATGACATAACCACGACGCTTGATAAATGCGTAGCTACGGGCAGCCAACGCCAAATTAATGGACGCACGCGGCGAACCGCCGAAACCAATCAGCCCTTTCAAATCTTTTAAGTCGTATTTTTCAGGGTAACGCGTAGCAAAGACGATATCGGCGATGTACTGTTCGATTTTCTCATCTAAATATACCAAACGCACTACCTTTCGCGCTTCGATAATGTCTTCCGCCTTCAGAATAGGACGTATCGTCAGTTTTTCGCCCGAAATGTTCTGACGGATGATTTTCTTTTCCTCTTCCAATTTCGGATAGTCAATCAGCACTTTCAGCATAAAACGGTCTACTTGCGCTTCGGGAAGCGGATAAGTGCCTTCTTGCTCTATAGGATTTTGGGTTGCCATAACCAAGAATGGCGAAGGAAGATCGAATGTCTGCTTACCCAACGTCACCTGACGCTCTTGCATCGCTTCAAGCAATGCACTCTGCACTTTTGCAGGAGCCCGGTTGATTTCATCCGCTAAAATAAAGTTGGCAAATATAGGGCCTTTATTCGTGACGAATTGTTCGTCTTTCTGACTGTATATCATTGTACCGAGAATATCGGCAGGCAACAAGTCAGGAGTAAACTGAACACGACTGTACTTGGAATCAATCAGTGAAGCAAGCGTTTTGATTGCCAACGTCTTTGCCAATCCCGGCACACCTTCAAGAAGGATGTGCCCATCCGACAACAGCCCTATCAGCAACGATTCCACCAAATGTTTTTGTCCCACAATCACTTGATCCATACCAGCCATCAGGTTGGTTACAAATGCACTTTCGCGCTCTATTCGTTCATTCAACGCACGAATATCAATAGCTTCAGCCATAGTTTCTCTTATTTTTTATGTTTTTAATTATCGGTTTTCTGCACGCCCTGTCAGACGTTTTTAATCGGTTTCAAAAGTACGGTATAATATTAACAGCCACAACTAATTTTTATTAAAAAAACTAGCTGCAACTTCCTATTTAAATCTTATTGGGCTAAAGTTCTTTAAAACTGCTCTCAATTATAGTTTCGCACCAGTTTCGGAATGCGGATTAGTGTACCTACAGGTATTTCATCAGCATCTTTAATGATGTCACGGTTATGCCGCACTAAATAGGGCCACAAGTTCTTGTTGCCGTAATAATGCTGTGCCAAGCGCGCCAAACTTTCACCCCGACGGAGCGTATGAGTGGCAAGCGTACCCGCAATGGAATAACGAACCGTATCTGACAAAATTGCAGAGGCATCCGCTTTCCCTGTAGCATTCCGCCCCGGAAGAACCGGAAGTGTCACTTCGATGTGTCTCTTACGAAATGGAACTGTATCCGTTTCCACAGCTGCAGTCGGCACCGTATCAGATTGTTGTTGCATTTTCTCAGTCAAAATACGGACAAGAGGTTCTGGTATGTACCGTCTGCCGGACAATATAGCCCAGACAACACCGCCTCCCATCAATATGCCTATCAATAAAACAGAAGCTACAAAACACCATGGCAACCGGAATTTACGCTTGGGGGCATCTCCCGTAAAATCTGTCTCCAAAAATTGTGACGGATTGTCTGTCCCATCGGTTGCCCCCCTTTTATCCGCTCCAACCTGCTGGCCCAACGGCTGTACAGAGTCGTTTTCTACAGTTTCCTCCTTTTGTTCCGCTTCCGTTTCCTGTCCGGGCAAACGTGGATTCAAGCCAATTTCATCCGCTCCCGGAACCGCAAGCGTTTCTTCTGTCACGTCGTCAAAATGAACCGCCTCGTTCAACAACACTGCCTCAAAATGAGAAAAGGGCTTATTTACCAAATTGCGCATCGAAGCATCGGGTGTAAA
>CASFRN010000099.1 GCA_949296855.1 uncultured Bacteroides sp.
AGCCAGTTTCCGGCGTCGGCTATATACATTAAAGTTGGCTTCTTCATGCCATTCCGCACTATTCTGATAGGCTTGTGCAGCTGCAAGTTGCAGGGGGCGGAATGTGCCCGAATCGATGTTGCTTTTTATTTTCAGTATCCATTGGATGAAGGTGGCATTTGTTGCAATCAGCCCTACGCGCCAGCCCGGCATGTTGTGGCTTTTGCTCATCGAGTTGAACTCGATGCAGTACTCTTTCGCTCCTTCGATGTTCAGGATGCTGATGGGCTTGCGGTTCAGGATGAAGCTGTACGGGTTATCGTTTACTATCACGATGTTGTGCCGGCGGGCAAAGTCCACCAGCTTTTGGTACAATTCCAGCGTGGCATTGGCTCCGGTAGGCATATTCGGATAGTTGGTCCACATGATTTTCACGCGGCTCAGGTCCATCCGTTCCAGTTCATCGAAGTCGGGTTGCCAATGATTGTCCTCGCGCAAAGTGTAGTTGACGATTTCGCTTCCCAATATTTTATTGAGCGATGTATATGTGGGATAGCCCGGATTGGGTACCAATACCTGGTCGCCCGGATTCACTAAAGCTAATGTAACGTGCAGGATGCCTTCTTTTGAACCGATAAGTGGTTGGATTTCCGTATCGGGGTTCAGGTCTACGTTATACCAGCGTTTGTACCAGTCTGCCATGGCGCAGCGTAATTCGGGAATGCCCACAGTGGGCTGGTAACCATGCGCATCGGGTTTCTTAGCATTCTCGCACAATACATTAATGGTTTCTTCCGAGGGCGGCATATCAGGGCTTCCGATACCTAAACTGATAACGTCTTTTCCTTCGGCATTCATGCGTGCCACTTCTTTCAGCTTGCGGCTGAAGTAATATTCGCTTACATTCGCCAACCGGTCGGCGGGCTGGATGTTATAAAGTTGATTCTCCTTCTGCATATTCTCCTAATATTTTAAGTGCTTTGGTAAGCGGGGTTACGGCATCTATGGATTGTTTGTATCTCAGGTAATCGGTGAACATCACGTCGACGTAGAACATGTATTCCCATTCACGTCCGATGATGGGCAACGATTGTATCTTGGTCAGATTAATTTTATAGAACGAAAAGATAGACAATACTTGCGAAAGACTTCCCTCGTTATGTGGAAGGGAGAAGACGATGCTCGACTTGTTCAGCTTCGAACGCTCGCGCAGGTCATCGGCTATCCATGGGTCGCATACCACGAGAAAGCGGGTGAAATTGTGTTTGTTTGTCTCGATTCCCTCTTGCAGGATTTTCATGCCATAGAGTTCGGCTGCATATTTCGAGCAGATAGCGGCATGCCCTTTCAATCCTTTCTCTTTGATGTCGCGCGCGCTTCCGGCAGTATCTTCGGTTTCCACCACTTTCAGGTGCGGGTGATGTTGCAGGAAGTCTCGGCATTGTGCCAAAGCTACAGGATGCGAATTAATTTCGGTCAAGGTACTCCAATCTTCGCCGGGCAAGCACATGATGCTATGGCTGATGCGCAATTTGTGTTCGCCGATAATAGTGGCTCCGCTATCGCGCAATAATTCGTAATTATGAAGCAAGCTTCCCGCAATCGTATTTTCGATGGCTATCACTCCCAAGACATTATCATCGCGTTTCATTTCGCCGAACACGTCTTCGAACGTATTGCAGCAAATCAATTCGATGTCTTCGTCCTTAAAGTATTTGTGGGCTGCGATGTCGTGATACGAGCCCGGCACTCCTTGTATGGCTATTCTTTTCATTTTCCAAATGCTTTTAAAATAAAAAATCCCGCCTTCGTTTGGAAGCGGGATTTCGTATCATATTAGTTTTGTTTTTTTCTTGTTTGTTTTGGTTTAACGTACACATACAAACTCCCGCTTCACTTCATTGCTAAAGTAAAAGTAATAAAAGAAAAAGAAGAAGTATGTAGCAAATGTTTTCATACGTTTATTTGTTATTTTGTTAGCATTACGGGTGCAAATGTAATACTTTTATTTAAAAAACAAATGTTTTGCGAGCTTTTTCTTTAAATTATTTTTGTAAGGTACCTGTTCATTATATATGGTACGCGTGAACCATGCGAATTTGTGTAGCGTGGAATATATATGGGGGAAACCATTTGCCTACATCGAAAGAAATCTCTATCTTTGGCGGGAAATGGAAAAACAGACAATTGAAATGAAGTGGTTCATCGGACTTATATGTATGTTTTGCGGATTGAGCTTGCAAGCGCAGGACTTGAAATCATTGTATATCGCTTTGCCTGATTCGCTTTCGCCTTTGTTGACGAAAGTGAACCGTGAAGATTTCGGCGATTTCCTTGCTAATGACATGAAAGCGGAGGTGAGGAACCGTTTTGGAAAGACATCGGAAATGAAGAAGCTGACGGCCGATTATTTGGAGGTGCGCGTCAGTGAATCGAGTAGGGAAGAGATGAAGCTGCTGCCTCTTAATGATTCGGTGAAGGTCGTTTGCGTGGTGCGCACGTATTGGGGGCCGGTGGCCGATAGCGAGGTTCGTTTTTATGATACAGATTGGCACGAACTTCCGGTCGCCCGGTTTATTGACTTGCCTGTGGAGGATTGTTTTTACAAGCGGCCCTTTACGGAAACGGCTGCCGACTCGTTGCGCAATTTGCGCTTGCATGCCGATATGTACTTGAAAGAAGTGCGTTTGTCGGAGGAAGAACAGAGCTTGTCGGTCACCTATACGACTCCCGGTTATATGGATCAGGAAATGGCGGAGAAGCTGAAGCCTTACTTGATAGGCAAGCCGATCCTTTATGTATGGAGTGACGGAAAATTTAAGGGGAAAAGGGAAACGGAAGTGAAGACGATGCCTTGACTTGAATCAAGATTACATCAAATTGTGCTTAAGAACATAAATGCGTGCCATTCTTGAATCTGTGGTATAAAAATACATAAAAAATAGTTAATTGCTATCTTCGCATTGCAGAAAAAGAACTATATTTGAAACGCTTTTTGAAAAGTGGAATGGCATTCCATATTGGTGTGTCGGGATATAGGAAACAACAATGAATTATTAACCGTTTAAATCGTATTCAAGCCCCGGTCGGGCGGGAGAGGCCCGGTTGATGAATACATACAGAAATAAGAGAGGCATAATGATATTAAAATGTATTAAGACAGTAGCGGTAGCGGCATTGGCATTGGTCAGCGTAAACGTATCAGGGCAGGATTTGCTGGCACGTCAGGCTCCTATCGACAGAAAGCTGAAAGCAGTAGACTCGTTGGCGTTGATTCGCCAAATCAAGGCTGAACAAGCCGTTTATCCTGCCTATAGTCTGTATCCGAATTGGCAAAACACCCGTGTGCATGCATACGGCAATACGGTACAAATCCCAGATACTTTCCGAATAGATCTTACCGGTTTCTGTATGCCCACTACGCATACGAAGATTACATCAAAGTGCGGTCCGCGCTGGCGTCGTATGCATAATGGGTTGGATATTAAGGTATATATCGGTGATACCATTCGGGCGGCTTTCGACGGAAAGGTACGTATGGTGAAGTATGAACGCCGCGGTTATGGAAAATATGTGGTGATTCGTCACGATAACGGTTTGGAAACCATTTACGGTCATCTCTCTAAGCAATTGGTAAAAGAAAACGAATATGTGAAGGCAGGTGATGTAATAGGTTTGGGAGGCAATACCGGACGCTCTACTGGTTCGCACCTGCATTTCGAGACCCGTTTCTTGGGTGAAGTGATTAATCCGGAATTTATGTTCGATTTCCCGAAACAGGATATTGTGGCAGACAGTTACTTGTTTATCCGCAATGCCAACCGCTATCCGTACCAGCGTACACGCGCCTTGGCAAACCTGAAGAGCGGGAAAAAGGCTACGGATTCGAATGCATCGGTGGCATCCGAAGGCGGTGCTATCCGTTACCACAAGATACGCAAGGGCGATACGTTGGGACGTATTTCGCGCATCTATCATGTCTCTATCGACCGCTTGTGTAAGATGAACGGCATCAAGCGTACTACTACGTTGCGCATCGGGCAGGTATTGCGTTGCTCGTAATCTTATAATGATATAAATTTAATTAGAACGCAGATTCTTTCTCTTTTAAGGGATAAGGAATCTGCGTTTTTTTATCTCAAGAGTAGTAAGAAGCAAATGAGTGTACTTTTATTATTGGTCATTTATGTGGCATTTATCGGATTGGGAGTCCCCGATTCGCTTTTCGGAGTGGCATGGCCTGCTATTTACAAAGATTTTGAACTTCCTTTTTCGTTTGGAAGTTTTGTTACGGCTATCGTTTATTGTGGAACAGTCGTGTCGAGTCTTTTTAGTGCGAGCCTTATCAAGAAATTTGGGACATACAAGATTACTGTATTTAGTACTGCATTGACAGCAATCGCTCTTCTTGCTTTTTCATTTTCCGGTAATTTGATATGTTTTTGTTTGTGTGCGGTTCCTCTCGGATTGGGGGCGGGGTGTATTGATACTGCATTAAATAATTACGTGGCTTTGCATTATTCTTCTATGCAAATGAATTTCCTGCATTGTTTTTATGGCATTGGAATTACGTTGAGTCCCTATATTCTTTCTTTAATGCTTCAAGACGAAAACGGTTGGCGCAATGGTTACCGCATTGCTTTTTTTATTCAGTTTTTTATTGCATTTGTCGTATTCGTTTCTTTGCCTGTTTGGAAGAAAGTTGCTTGTGCCAATAAAGAGGAGAATAGTGAAGAACAGATTCAAGTGATGGGGGTTAAGGAAATAGTAAGAATGCCGGGAGTGAAGCCGATATGGTTCATTCTTTTTGGATTGAGTGCGGTAGAAAGCATTTGCAATGCATGGGGGGCTACTTATTTGGTAGAAGATAAATCGTTTGTTCCAGAAGCGGCAGCCGGCATTGTTATGTTTTATTTTGTAGGTATGGCTTGCGGGAGGTTTCTAGCTGGAGTTATAGCTTCTAAATTGCATAATGTGAAAATTATATTATTGGGGCAGGTTATTTTAGGTGTGGCATTAGTCATTTTGATGTTTTCCGGTAATCAATATTGGGCAGCTATTGGTTTCTTCTTGATAGGCTTTGGTAATGGTCCTTTATTCCCTAATGTGACATGTCTGATTCCTTCGTTATTCAGTGCAAGTGTAACGCCGTCTATCATTGGAACTTTAATGGCTATAGGAAGTGTTTCACTTATGATTTTTCCTGTACTTTGTGGGTTTTTGGGACAACTGTTTGGCATGTGGGTCTTCACCGTCATTATGCTTGTGTTTTATGCAATGATGGTTGTAGCTACCGTTCGTATTGTGCGTAAACACAGTGCGGCGTTTTCCTGATAAGTAGTGTAAAGGGATTTTGTTTCAAGGAGTTAAAAGATAAAACCTTTGCATTATTCTTTTAACTCCTTTTGTACTTTGTGAAAATTTATTTTAAAACGTTTTGCAAGCGAGTCAGGAACTCATCGGCTTCGTTCCTGCTGAGGCAGAGGGGCGGAAGCAGACGGATGACGTTCGTGCCGCTTACACCGGTGAATACCTTTTGTTCGAACAGCAGCTTGCGGCGCAGTTCCTTTATCGGTTCTTCAAATTCCATACCAATCATCAAGCCGCATCCGCGCACTTCCTTGATGCCTTTGAATTTCTTCAACTCTTCTAATAGATGTGCGCCGACCTTGGCTGCATTTTCTACCAAATGCTCTTCTTTCATCACGTCCAATACGGCAATGGCTGCCGCACAAGCTAAGTGGTTGCCGCCGAAGGTCGTGCCGAGTTGTCCGTAAACGGGCTTGAATTTCGGGCTGATTAATACGCCTCCCATCGGGAATCCGTTGCCGATGCCTTTGGCTACGGTAATCATGTCGGGACGGATGCCGCTGTATTGGTGGGCAAAGAATTTCCCGCTCCGTCCATAACCTGATTGGATTTCGTCCAATATCAGTACGGTATTGGTTTCATCGCAGGCTTGGCGCAAGGCTTGCATAAATGCGGTGTCCGGCACTTGAATGCCGCCCACTCCCTGAATGCCTTCGATAATCACGGCACATACATCTCCCTTAGCCAATTCGGCTTTCATCGCTTCCGTATCGTTCAGCGGGAGGTAAGTGACGTGCTGGTTGGCATTGATAGGCGCGATGATTTTCGGGTTATCGGTCACTTCCACAGCCAACGAGGTACGCCCGTGAAAGGCTTTGCAGAACGAAATGACGCGGGTGCGTCCGTTGTAGAACGAAGCCAGCTTCAGGGCGTTTTCATTCGCTTCGGCACCCGAATTGATTAAGAACAGCTGGTAATCGTCATAGCCGCACATCGCTCCCAAGCGGTCGGCCACTTCCTGTTGCAGTTTGTTGATAACCGAGTTTGAGTAGAATCCCAATGTAGCTACTTGCTTGCTGATGGTTTCTACATAGTGCGGGTGTGCATGGCCAATAGAGATAACGGCGTGGCCTCCGTAAAGGTCTAAGTATTCCTCGCCTTTATCGTCCCACACGTGGCATCCTTTCCCCTTGACAATGTTGATGTCGAATAAGGGATATACATCGAATAGTTTCATCTTATATAATGCTTTTATAATTGTTTGTTATTCCAACCCATATCTTGAGCCAAATCTTTAAGTGAAGGATTATTATTACGTATTATTTTTTCTTTCTTATTTCTTGTCCATCCCTTCAATTCTTTTTCTCTGGCTATGGCTTCATTAATGTCTTGGTATTCTTCGAAATAGATTAAATAGTGACATTTGTATTTTTCCGTGAATCTTGGGATTATACCCATTTTATGTTCTATAAATCGTTTATATAAGTTGTTTGTAACACCAATATATAGTACATTCCGTCTTTTATTTGAAAGAATATAAACCCAATATTGATGTATGTTATTCATAATTTGCTGAATATTGTTTTAATAATTAGCCCCCCCAATTTGTCCTCCTATTTTGTCATCCTGAACGAAGTGAAGGATCTCGTGTGCATCCACGTGGTGTATCCGAGATTCTTCACTTCGTTCAGAATGACAAATGCTATCTTCATTTAAAAAGCACTCGGCTTCAATCTCAGCCCTACCGTTTCTTCTAAGTTGAACATCAGGTTCATGTTGTGGACCGCCTGGCCGCTGGCACCCTTCAGCAAGTTGTCGATGCAAGAAACGATGAGCAATTTATCTTCGTGTTTCTCTAAGTGGATCAGGCACTTGTTGGTGTTGACTACTTGTTTCAGGTCGATGCTCTTTTCTACAATATGCACAAACGAGTCTTCGGCATAATATTCTTCATACATCTTTACAATTTCGGGCAGTTCCACCTTGGTCTTTACAATGGTCGTAGCAAAGATGCCTCGGGCGAAATCGCCTCGGTAGGGGATGAACGTGATATCTGCATCGAAACTGTTTTGCAATTGTTTCAACGATTGGCGTATTTCCGGCAGATGTTGGTGCGTAAACGGTTTGTAAATGCTTAAGTTGTTATTGCGCCAACTGAAATGGGTCGTTGCTCCCGGTTTTACTCCGGCTCCTGTACTTCCCGTAATGGCATTCACCGTGATGTCTCCCTTCAGCATCAAGTGTTTGGCTAACGGGAGCAAGGCAAGCTGGATGCAGGTCGCAAAGCAGCCCGGATTGGCTATATGCTTGCTGTGGCAAATCGTGCGACGGTTCAGTTCGGGCAATCCATATACGAAGTCGTGGTCTTCACCGGCGATGCGGTAGTCCATGGAGAGGTCGATAATCTTTAACTCTTCAGGCAGGTTATGGCTTTCCATAAACTTGCGTGTGTCGCCGTGTGCCGTACAGAAGAAAAGCACATCTATTTCATCCAGCGGAAGTTCATCGGTGAACACAAGGTCGGTTTCACCATACAGTCCTTCGTGTACATCTGTGATTTTGTTTCCCGCGTTGCTCGAACTGTTGATGAAATGAATCTCTGCATCGGGGTGGTTAATCAGCAGGCGGATCAGTTCGCCTGCCGTATAACCGGCTCCTCCTATTATTCCTACTTTAATCATGGGCGTGTGTTATTTCTCTTCGGGGATGATTATCCATAATAATAAATATACGATTACTCCGGCAAAGGCCGTGAATACCGTCAGTAAGGCATACACAACCCGAATCAGTGTCGGGTCAAGCCCGAAATAATTGGCGATTCCGGCGCATACGCCAGCCAGCATTTTGTTGTTTTGCGGGCGGGTTAGTTTCTTTCCTTCCATAGTTGTGTGTGTTTGTATTACAAATATTGCACGCAGATAACACAGATTTACGTGGATAACCACGGATTAAATATTTAGGATGAAAGAATCTGTGTCAATCCGCTTTATCCGTGTTATCTGTGTGCTATAAATTACATCATTTCGTCTTTATGGTTTGCATAATAAGCCCGGAGCGGTGTAGACAATACCTTGATGAAACCTTTGGCGTCTTCTGCCGTCCAGCCTTTCTGCATTTCGCCGTATTCGCCGAACTTGTTCTTTACCAGGTCGTCTTGCGATTCTACGCCTACGGTAGAGAAGCAATAGGGGCGGAGTTCGAGGATAGCCGTACCGTTTACGTTGCGTTGCGATTCGGCCAGCATGGCTTCGATGTCGCGCATCACCGGCTCCAAGTATTGGCTTTCGTGCAAGAACATGCCGTACCAGTTGGCTACTTGGTCTTTCCAATATTGTTGCCATTTGCTCAGCGTATATTTTTCCAAGAAGCGGTGTGCGCCGATAATCAGCATCGGAGCAGCGGCTTCAAATCCTACACGTCCTTTGATGCCGATAATGGTGTCTCCCACGTGCATATCCCGTCCGATGCCGTAAGGTGCCCCGATTTCTTCCACTTTCTGAATGGCTTTGATTTTATCGTCGAACACTTCTCCGTTGACGGCATACAGTTCGCCTTTCTTGAATTCTAACTTCAGTAGTTCGCTTCCTTCTTTGGTCACTTGTTTCAGGTATGCGCTTTCGGGCAAGCCTTGTGCGGAATCCAAGATTTCGCCTCCACAGATAGAAGTTCCCCAAATACCTACGTTATACGAATATTTCAGCTTGGTGAAGTCGGCTTCGAATCCGTGCTCTTTCAAGTAATTGATTTCATAGTCACGGCTCAATGCCATATCGCGGGTCAAGGTGATGATTTCCACGCCCGGTGCCATAACCAAGAAAGTCATATCGAAACGCACTTGGTCGTTTCCTGCGCCGGTAGAGCCGTGTGCAATGGCATGCGCTCCGATTTCATTGGCATAGCGGGCGATGGCAAGTGCTTGGAAAATACGTTCCGAGCTTACCGAGATAGGATAAGTCCCGTTACGCAATACGTTTCCGAATATCATGTATTTCAAGCTCTTGGCATAGTATTCTTGTGTTACATCGAGGGTAACGTATTTTACTGCCCCCAGCTTGTAAGCGTTTTCTTCATTCTTTTTCAGTTGTTCGGCACTGAATCCGCCTGTGTTGGCACAAGCGGCATATACTTCATATCCTTTTTCTTTTGCCAGATACATCACCGTGAACGAGGTATCCAGTCCGCCGCTGAAAGCAACGACTACTTTTTTCTTTTCTTCCATAAGGCTTATCTATTTTGTATAGTTAATTCTTTTGACATTTATAGTCAATCAGAAATGAATTGTGAGAAACTTTTGTCATTCTGAACGAAGTGAAGAATCTCGGATGCATCTATGTGGATGTACACGAGATCCTTCACTTCGTTTAGGATGACAATACATCGGAACATTTTTTGCAAATCAGTTTTGTTCGACTATAATAAAATATATTTTTTGCAAAGCATAATCAGAAATTCGTTTCCTTATCGTCCGTGTGCAATGCCGGGTCATAGAGCATGGCGGTGCAGATACAGAACTTCCGGTTCTTTGCCATTAGTATTTCGTGGTTGATGCACCCTTCGCATCCTTTCCAGAATGCGTCGTCATCGGTCAGTTCGTTGAAAGTCACCGGCACATATCCCAGTTCGGTATTCATTTTCATGACGGCTGCTCCCGAAGTAAGGCTGAATATTTTGGCTTTGGGCCAACGGAGGCGGGCCAGGGTGAACGAAGCGTGCTTGATTCGTTTGGCAAGTCCGCATCCGCGGTATTTGGGGTGGACTATCAAGCCCGAAGTGGCTACATATTCTTTGTTTCCCCATGATTCGATGTAAGTGAATCCTGCGAAATCATCTCCGCACAAGGCGATGATGGCTTTGCCTTCTTTCATTTTGGTTGCGACATATTCGTGCGTACGTTCGGCGATGCCTGTGCCACGTACTTTGGCGGCTTCACGGATGGTATCCAATATCGTGTCTACGTACGCTTCATGCGAAGCGTCCGCCACCATTACGTCTATTTGTTTTACGTCCATTTTTGTATATTTATTCTTTTTTATAAGTTGATATTCGATATGATTTGGGCAAGTGCTTGCTTTACGCTGGTGCGGGTGCTTCCTTCGCGCACTACCAGCATGATGGTGTCATCTCCGGCGATGGTGCCGATGATTTCATGGAAATGATTGTTGTCGATGTCGTATGCCAGGCTGCTGGCATAGCCCGGCCGTGTCTTGATGACGGCGATGTTTCCCGAAAACTCAATAGAGATAACTCCTGTGTGGCGGAGCATTTCCGAAGCGCTTTGCGGTTCGGTCATGCGTTTGTACATGGTGTTGTTGGGCAATACATATACGTAATTGCCGTTCATGCTTGCCGCCTTTGCCACTTTCAGTTGCTTCAGGTCGCGCGAGAGGGTGGCTTGGGTAAGTCGGAAGCCTTCTTTTTCCAGTTCGGCTAAAAGTTCTCCCTGGCTGCCTATCTCTTTGCTTGAGATAATCATCTTTATGGAATCGAGTCTGTTGTTCTTGCTCTTCATCTGTATATTTATTCTTTAGTCGGATGCAAAGATACGCATATTATTGAAATATTATGCAGGGAAAGTGGATATTTTTAAGGGAATGCCTGCATTTTTATGTGATATGTTTTACTTTTCCGTGAAAAATGTGTAAGTTTGTCCGTTGTTTTATTGAATGCGTTTATGGACAGACATTGGTTGCACGCGGATAAAGACCCGATGGGGCGGGCTATCCACGATTATTATACAACGGGGCGTGCGGAACGCTTGCGGGTGTTTTCCTCCCAGTTTGACGAAGACGAACTGCCGGTCGCCGAGTTGTTTCGTACATTCGAACAGATGCCTTTGTTGGAACAGACGGCTTTGCGGTTGGCGGAAGGGCGGATATTGGATGTAGGGGCAGGGAGCGGATGCCATTCGCTAGCGTTGCGGGAGATGCAGAAGGAGACGTTGGCTATCGACATTTCGCCGTGGTCGGTGGAAGTGATGCGGAAACGGGGGCTGGACGCATGCCTGGCGAATGTGTTCGACGAACGGTTTACGGGGCGGTTTGATACCATCCTGATGCTGATGAACGGGTCGGGCATTATCGGCAAGCTGAAGAATATGCCCGCTTTTCTGACACGTGTCAAGCAGCTTTTGGCTCCGGGCGGTTGTGTGTTGATGGATTCCAGTGACTTGCGCTATTTGTATGAAGACGAAGACGGAAGTTATCTGATTGACCTTGCAGCCGACTATTATGGGGAAGTGGATTTCCAGATGCAGTATGGCGAGGTGAAAGGGGAGCCGTTCGACTGGCTTTACATTGACTTTGACACGCTTTCAGCATACGCTTCGCAATATGGGTTCCGAGTGGAAAAACTGCAAGAAGGCGGGCATTACGATTACCTTGCCCGCCTGTCGCTGAAATGACCGTATGCATTTTTTCTGTTCTGAATATAATTAATGAAAGGGTTTCTTGGTTGATTCAAGACGAATTCTTATCTTTGCATCGTGATTTTTTATAGTATTAGATTTAAGGTTAACAAGGTAGGGAGAAGGCGTTCTCCCGTTTTTTTTGCCCTGATGTTTTGTCTTGTTTTTTTATAACCTGTTAATTTACCCCCCCCCGTTTTGTTAATATATTTTAATAGTTAATTCCATAACGCTGGAAAATCTTATTGTGTGATAAAAAATATCTATTTTTGTGACGGATATAGCTAAGATATCCTATTGGATATTTAAAGAGAAAATGCGATAGAGACTTTTTAAGCAGTATTTTAATTTATGAGGTTACTAATTGTAAGTATTTGTCTGTTGTGGGCAGGTCTTACCGTTTCTGCCCAAAAAGTGGTGTTGAAAACAAACTTAATACACGATGTGACCGCTACAGCCAATGTTGCGGCTGAATTTAAAGTGGCTCCTAAATGGACTGTGGACATATCAGGCGACTTGAACGCATGGACTTTCAGCGATAACAAGAAATGGAAACACTGGAAGTTGCAGCCTGAAGCGCGTTACTGGTTGTGCGAAACGTTCAACGGGCATTTCGTTGGGGCGCACCTCTTAGGGGGAATCTACAATATGGGCAATTGGAATACCGGTTTCACTCTTCTCGGTACCGACTTCGGGCAGTTGAAGGACTATCGCTACGAAGGTTGGATGGTCGGGGCGGGTATGGCTTACGGCTATCACTGGATGTTGGGGCGGCACTGGAGCGTAGAGGCGGAAATCGGGTTGGGTTACGTCTATTCGCGGGCGGATAAATACGAATGCCCGCGTTGCGGTGACCAGCTGGAGGACAACAAGCCGCACCATTACGTAGGACTCACCAAAGTGGCGGTCAATCTGGTTTATGTATTCTAACAAAGGAGGGCAGACTATGGATAGAAAACATTTCCTTTATATACCTTATTATATATTGGCTCTTGCCGGCTGGATGATGATGCCGTTTTCCGCGCAAGCGCAAGAAGCGGCATACGGTGTGAGTGTAGAAGAGGTGGAGATAAGCCGCGCGCGCGACAGCGTGCGTATCGCTTTCCGCATCGGCCTTGATAGTTTGGATATACGTTCCAGCCGCTCGCTGGTGCTTCAACCTTTCTTTAAGGGAGAAGGCGGAGACTGCTGGTTGCCCGCTGTAGAGGTGATGGGGCGCAAGCGTTACTTGTATTACCAGCGTAATGGCTCGCTTACTTACGCCGGCGCTCCTTGTCGGGTGATGAAGCTGGGGAAAGACGCTCCGAGTCAGATTGCCTATCAGACGGCATTGGCATACGAGCCGTGGATGGAAGGGGCTTCTCTTTATTTGGGCGAAGACGAATGCGGGTGCGGGCAGGTCATCAATACCGCACAACGGCCGTTGGCGGTGGCCGACATTGCTTGGCATCCTGCCTTGGCATACATCGCTCCGCAGGTGGAAACCGTCAAGAGCCGTCGGCTCAGCGGGCAGGCCTATCTCGATTTCCCTGTAAACAAGACAGAGATATACCCCGACTACCGCCGTAATCCGGCGGAACTGGCTAAGATACGGGCTACGGTAGACAGCGTGCAGGGCGATGCCGATGTGCGTATTGTGCGGATGCAAGTCAAGGGATACGCTTCGCCCGAAGGTGCTTACCGTTCGAACGCGCGCTTGGCGCAGGGCCGTACCGAAGCGTTGAAAGCTTATATCATCGGGCGTTACGGCTTGGCCGATAGCCTGTTTGCGGTGGCTTACGAGCCGGAGAACTGGGAAGGGCTGCGTGCCTATGTAGCCCAAAGCGGCCTTTCCGATAAGGAAGGCATCTTGAAGATTATCGATAGCCAGGAAGAACCCGACGCGAAAGAGCGCCGCTTGCGGGCCGCTTATCCGCAGGCGTACCGCATCTTGCTTGCCGACTGCTATCCCGGCTTGCGCCGTTCCGATTACCGCATCGACTATGTGATACGCGGTTTCAATCCCGATGAGGCGAAACGGGTCATCCGCACCCGTCCGCAAAACCTTTCGCTTCAGGAAATGTTTGCCGTAGCGCAGACCTATCCCACGGGAAGCCCTGAATTTATTGAGGTGTTCCAGATAGCGGTGCAGTATTACCCTACCGACCCTGTAGCCAACCTCAACGCGGCAAACGCTCTGCTTGAACACGGGTTGGCGGAACAGGCGTTGCCTTACCTCATGAAAGCGGGCGACACCCCGCAAGCGGACAATGCACGGGGAGTAGCCATGCGGATGTTAGGCCGTTACGATGAAGCGGAAAAATGCCTGCACCGTGCTGCCGAAGCCGGACTGGAAGAAGCCGGAATGAACTTAAAAGGACTGTAATGACTCACTACAGATTGAATTATTATATTAATCTGTGTAATCTGTGGTGAAAGAAAAAATATCGCTCTTTGACTTATTGGGAAATACGGAAATAAAGTGTAACTAATGCAGTATTGGATATACAGCCCGAAAAATCCTGTGCAGTCAGGACTGCTGTCTTAATGGGCTGGTACTCCAGTCCTGGCAGGGGTAGGACTGCAGTCCTGGGTAGTTAGGATTTTGCAAGGACTGAGCCATCCGGTACGGAGCAGGCAATTGCCTTGCCCCAATCACTTCATTATCTTTTCCATAAAGGCTGTTTTCCCCTCTTTATTCCCCGTATTTCCCCGTATGCTAAGACGAAAGATAGAGAAAAACTGAGATTACTAATTTAATTATATTTACGATTATGAAAAAAGTGAAGTATTTAGCGATGTTGCTCGCGGCGGGCATGTTCGCCGCTTGTAGCGACAATTTGGAAGATGCTGGCGCAGGTAATGCGGGCGGAACGACTCCTGCTACAGGGGAAGGTTATGTGAAAGTGGCGATTAATATGCCTACTACGAGCGGAAACTCTTCAAGGTCTGTTACATTAGCGGATGGAACGACAGACGAATATGCTGTTAAGGATGGTATTTTGGTATTTTTTAAAACAACATCTACAACAGGAACGGGAACACCGGAAGCAACAGCACAATTTGTGAAGGCGTATAATGTAACTCTCACACCTTCAGGAAGTGGTAATGATGAAGTTACAACACGTCGTACAGTAATAGGTGAAGCACCAATGGCTGGTGATGGCGAAGAAGTATATGCTTTAGCTATTTTAAATAAGAATAGCTTGTTTTCTGTAAATGAAACATCAGGTGCTTTGATGCAAGGAACTAATGCAGTTTTTAGTAATGCTGAGAGAGGTTCTATGACTTTGTCTGCTTTACAAAAGTCCATAGCAACTACAGCTGAAGCGTGTACAAATGATGGCTTTTTAATGTTAAATGCACCTTTAGCTACGACAAGTACATCAAGCGAAATAACTGATTTGACAAAAGTTCAAACATTGATTCCTGTTACCGTATATGAAACACAACAAGAAGCTGAAAACGCTGAAGCCGCATCTATTTATGTAGAACGTGTTGTCGCTAAAGTTACATTAAAAGGATTTACTTACGATAAAGATAATAAGGTATATACAAAAAAAGTCACAGCAGATGCCGAAGATCCGTTTGAAGGTGATGAAGTGAAACTGGAAGGATGGACTCTTAGTGTAACGAATAAATCGACAAAAGCAGTGCGGGATGTAAATGCTATTACTACTTGGCTAGGGAGTACTTATGGAACAGTAGCTCGCTTCCTTAGCACTAATAAAATAGATAATAAAGATTTATACCGCATTTATTGGGGGCAGGATTGTAATTATACTACGGGGGATAATTATACCGATGCATTTGATATTTTATCAAGCACAAATAAAGATACTTGGACTTGGAACCTAAATACAGCAGATAATACGACAAATACGGATGAAGATTATGCATTGTATTGCTTAGAAAATACAATGGATTATGGTCAACAGAATCAGAACCAAACAACAACACTTGTTTTAAAGACTACATATTATGCTAATCCGGAGGCTACGGGAGATGATGCTCAGAATTTCTTTATGTATGGAACCCGTGAAGCTACATACGATGAAACAACGTTTTTATCTAATGTAAAAACTGCATTATCTTTAAGTGACGATGTAACATTAACTTTAGCAGAAAGCGCAACAGGCGGAACTTATACTTATATACCAACTGGTGAAGGAAGTAGTTCGCAATATGTTGGAAAAAAAGATGTGACGACATTGTTTACTTTAACAGGTAGTAGTACGACATTGACAGCAACTCAAGCTCAGACCTTGATAAATGCATTAGGCGAAATCAAATTTTATGAAGATGGTGCTGCATATTATAATACGGTACTGATTAGACATTTTGATGATACTGAAGCTAATTGGGATCCTGCTAATGCTACTTATACTGGTGCTCATTTAGGTCGTTATGGAGTATTGCGTAATAACTGGTATGAAATAACAGTTGGTGATATCAGTGGGCCTGGAAAACCAGATATAGATGATCCTACTGATAATCCTGACGATGGCACGGAAGGTTATATCAACTGTCAAATCAACGTCCTCTCTTGGGCAAAACGCAGCCAAAGCGTAGACCTCTAATAACATGACACTCTTGTAGGGGCAGGGTTTGCCTGCCCGAAAACACCCACCCATGTGTCCGGTTGACGCATGGGGACGGGCAAATTTTGCCCCTACATTGACGATTTGACCCAATAAAAAACAAACTCTGTGCCTCTGCGCCTCTGTGTTCAATAAAAAACAAAACGAAATGAAAGCGAAACACATCATACGAATGCTGGCTCTCCTCGTGGCAGGAACGGGACTCTCCGCCTGCACCGACTGGATGTACGACGACCGCAGCGGATGCGAGCACGGCGTATGGCTCAGCTTCAAGTACGATTACAACCTGCAGCGTGCCGACATGATTGAGCATGTAGGCAGCGTCGGCGTCTTCGTTTACGACGAAGAAGGGCACTACGTCACCTCGTTCGTGCAGCCCGATATGCGTCAGGCGGAGCCTTACCGCATGTATTTCGACCTTCCCGAAGGAAGATACCGCTTCATTGCGCTTGCCGACCAGCACGAGTACGAAAACTTAGAAGCGTTGCCGGGCGGCATGTACCTTCAAGACGAGCCTGAGGCGGGAGACCTGATGGAGGACTTCTCCGTCATGCTGAAACACATCCATGTAGGCGATGATTGGGGGATAGTGGACCACGAAAGAAATCCGCTCGACACGTTATGGTATGCCATAAGCGACGAGTCGCTTTATGTCCCTGCCGAAGGTTATGCCTACGACACCCTTTCGTTAATCCGCGACACGAAGTCGATTTCCGTTTCCCTTCGTGAGATAGACGAGCCGGACCGCATCGACGTTGACGATTATTCCTTTACCGTTACTCATCGCAACTTGCTCTTGAACTGCAATCCGGGGCGTGCCGATATGGTGGCAGATCCTTCTGCGGTCGTAGCCGTCTATACGCCTTACGCCACATGGAACACTACCGACGAGCCTTCTTCGCGCACCGAAGCCGGACGCACGGCGCATGCCGACTTCATGACCGCACGCCTTTACGCCAACGATGCGGACAATCAGGCGAAGCTTACCGTCCGCCATCGCGAATCGGAGCGCACCGTGATAGAAGCCGACCTGTGCAACCTGATCGGCCAACTTCGCAACTACGACGAGACGCAACGCTACACCCTGCAAGAGTTCCTCGACCGTGGCTACGACTTCCGCCTTACCTTCTTCCTGAAAGGCGGCAAGTGGCAGTACACCGATGTTTCCATCGGCATCCTCGGCTGGAGCAAGCGCATCCAAAATGTATCATTAGACTAACCCCGAAACCCAACATGAAGCACCTCCGATTGACATACCTGTTCCTCACCCTCCTGTTGGCACTGATGTCGGCAAGCTGCAAAGACGACTCCCTTTTCGTTCCCGTAGCGGAAGAAGAGTCCGGAAGCGGCGTGTACGTTAGCGTGGTGGTGAATACCGAGGGCGGGAATGCGTCAAGAGCTATCGGTTCGCCGAAACCGGGGGAAAAGGGAGATGGTGAGCAAGCTGGGGTAGGGGAAGAGAACAAAGTGCATGACTTGACTTTATTCTTTTTGAATGGAACCTTAAACGATGCGACAGAAATTTGCGCTTCCGCCTATTTCGATGAAGATGATATTACCCCTACAGCTTCGGGAAGCATCACCCGTTACACCGTGCAGCGGGAGATAGAAGGATTGTTTGTCGGGAATAAATATCACGTAGTAGCTATCGTCAATGCCGGTGATTTAACCAATGGGATAACCGATATAGATGGATTAAAGGATTATCAATTTCGTGAGATTATCGTCACTCACGGTTCAGAGCGCTGGTTCCTGATGGCTTCGGAAAAAGACAGCGATGAGATAGAGATACGAGCTAATAGCTCCGAGTATAATCCTACATGGGTAAATGTGGATGTAGAGCGGATGACGGCACGGGTGGATTGTGCGTGGAAGAATCCTTATGAGATTACGGGAAATGATATGCCGAGTGAAGGCGGTGGCAGTGATTATGGCAAAGATCAAGTAAAAATTCTTGGAGCCTCATTAGTGAATAGATACATTAACGATACTTATGCATTTAAAAGGGTAACTGAAAGTACTTCAAGTTTAACAACTGTACAATATTTAGGGGATGAACTTCCGTCTCCCTCCTTTGGGGCTGCAGCTGGTAATTATGTTTTAGATCCTTTGACTGCTATAGGAAAAAGTAACACGGATTTTGATTACTATTATCCGGAGTATAATCATTGGGACACAGCTTCTGATTTCTATGATGTATATACGAACCTATCTTTTTCATCTACACACAATAGCCAAATGTATTATTGCTTGGATTATGTACGTGAGAATATTAATACAGTTCGTCAGTTGAGAACTGGTGGTATAGACCATTATGCTACCGGTGTAATGTATAAAGCTCGATATATACCTGATGGATATGATGAAGGTGAAACTTTTTATGTGTATCCTCAGTCTTATGGAGGATATAGTATAAGAACAGTTTTTTCGGCGGATGAATTAAGACAAGAATTTCCAACTATTTTTGGTGACACGCCTGAATCAACATGGGTAGACCAAGTGAAAGATTTAGAGAAATATACCAATGGAGAGTGTTATTATGTATATTGGATTCGTCATGCGGATGATGATAATAACAGTCATATAAGTGCAATGGAATATGCTATTGTGCGCAATAACATTTATCAACTTTATGTGAACAGCATAGAAGGATTGGGTAGTCCTGAACCAGATAGCCATATTGAGGAATTTGAGGAGGAAATCCATTTACATGTAAAAGATTGGAAAGAAGTGGAAGTTGAAGTTCCGTCATTTGATTAATAAGGGAGGATGTAAGATGAAGAAATATATTGTACGCGTTATGCATATCTTGTGTGTTTTTTTGTTATTATCTGCTTGTGCAGATGAATTGACAACCCAAGAACATGCTGCAATCCGTGAAGGCGTGCCTGTTACGGTAAATTTAAACTTAGGGGTTGCGTCTTCTAAAATCATAACCCGTGCTGCTGCTTCCGATGAAGCTGAGAATACCGTTAATAGTGTGTATGTATTTGCTTTCAATTATGACGGTTCGTTGGATAATAAACAGATATTCACTCCATCCACTTATATAATGCAAGATGATTGCATTGAAATTTCGTTTTCGATGCATTCTGGAAGTAACAAACGGATTTATGCTATAGGTAATCCATCCAGTGGTTCGGGTTCGTTGACAACCAATATCCTTGCTGGAATAGAGACTGAAGAAGAATTGTTGGCTTGTACCTCGAGTTTATTGGAGCAAACTAATATTGAACGTTCATATTTTCTGATGTCAGGTCAAATGCAAGTAGCAGACGGAAGCACACAGATTGATGTGGACGAACAAGGGAGACTTTTAGGGGCAAAACGGTGTACGCACTCTGTGCCGTTGATAGAGTTGGAACGGGTGGATGCACGGATTACGTTTAAGATATATGCAAGCAATCCTAATTTCAAAGATTTTACTTTTATACCGGACCGATATTGGGTAGACAATATTCCCCAACATACGTATGTGTTTCCACATAATGAGGATTATACAAAAGCAGATGGTGTAAACTATGTTTCTATGTCAGATTCAGAGGTTGATGTACAGCATAATGTAGAAGGGCAGGAGAGCGATGCAAATGGAAAGTATTACTATTTCGAATTTTATATTCCGGAAAACCGCTTACAACCCAAAAAGCGGATAGATGAAGGGGACGATGAAAAAAAGCAAGCGGAAAATCTGTATGCATTGCGTGAAAAAAAATTGAAAACCCCTGCTACTGATTCCAATAAACCCGGAAAAACAGAAGAGAACGGTGCTTTCGAATATGCCAACGATCACTCTACTTATGTTGTTTTTCATGGCGTTTTGTCATATACAGATACTTCCAATGGACAACAGTTTGTTTACTCTGATGCTACCTATACGGTGCATTTAGGAAGTACAGGCGGTGCGAATGATAGCGGACATGAAAACAATGTGGATTTTGTGAACGACTATAATACATATCGCAACACGCACTATACCTATACCATTCATGTGACAGGTGTGGAGTCTATGCGAGTGGAAGTGGAGGCTGACCAGAAGGAAGACCGTCCCGGTATTGAAGGCGACCTGATATTCTCTGGCGATGCTGTGGAAGAAATGGATGCGCATTATGGGCGTACACAGTTCACATTGACGCGAGGTGATATTAAGGATGGATTGTCGTGGGCGATACGCACACCTTTTCAAAGTGGTATGAAGCCATTTAATGCAGACAATTATAAATATAAAAAAGATGAGGAAGGAAGAAGAGTTCTGACAGATATAAATGATTATAGTGCAGATGAATGGAAGAAACTTCAGACTGATTTAGACTTGAACGACTATAAGTGGGTGCAGTTTCTCATTAATAATGAGGTGGAGGATAAAATGGTGAATCGGCAGATGTATCCCAAGTACCCCGGTTATGCAGCGTATGTGGGAGATGATTATGTGGATAACATTATTAATGAACCTGCTCCTCCTTTTGGTGGAAACGGAACAACGAAATCTGATTTTTATGGAAACTATCGGGTAAAATTGTACGATGTAAACCAATTGTTGAATCATCTTTATGCAGAAGCGTATAATGATCAAAGTAAAATTTTTGAAGGACAAGGTGATGATGCGACTGTTACCATTACTGCTTTTGTGGATGAATATGTGTATGTATACGACCCAAGTGCAATATATTACAGAACTCCTCAGGTAGTAAAAGACAATACTGTGCAAGAAGGGGTTGACTTGACCTTGTGGAGAAAGGTTGTGAATAGGGATAATCGTATGTTATACCTTTGTACTACCGGTGCTATTTATAGTCCAGATGGTGAAACCTCCGTTTCGCGAAATGTATTCACGATAGCACAACGACCTATCTATACTTTCTATAATGAGAAAGATCCTACTGTAACTAATGGATGGGGAACTGAATCTATTAATGAAACAGGCCCGTTAGGGGTAGAGACTAAACGTCCGTTTAGCGAAAAAAATGATAGAGCGAATAGCACTTCTAATGGATTGATTAACACATGGAATGTATTAAATACAAATTCCGGTGGAGATTTGAAGTGGGATGACATTATGACTTTAGGAAATCGGGATTCAGATAATGATGGCGTGTTTTCTTTAAATGAAGGTTATGATGATATTTGGCATGCTTGTATAGCAAGAAACCGAGATTTGAATGGTGATAATATAGTGCAAGAGGAGGAGGTGCGTTGGTATCTCGCTTCTATCGACCAATTGACGGATTTATGGATAGGCGAATATTCTGTAAATGAAAACGCACGTCTTTATACTTGGGATTATAGAAATGATGTGAATGGCATTATCCGTTCGCATGTAGCAAGTAGCAGTTATTATAATGGTAGTTATGAGAATCCTTGGAAAATATGGGCGGAAGAAGGTGCGTCAAGAGGTCCGTATTATAAGTCTGACGAGGATGTAAATGGCACTTATACAAAAACAGGAAATCTTATTCCGCGAGTTGATTGGACAACTTATGGAAGCCATGTATATAGATGGAATAGTGAACCGTTGAATGTTGAAAACTTAGGCCTTATCCATTATCGTTGTGTGCGTAACTTAGGCATTTCGTTAAACCGTCCGGAAACACCTTTTGAACCTTATGTTTCCGTAAGCAAAGGTACTTATACAAATGAAGATGGGAAAAAGTATGATGAATTGATTATCAGTATGGAAAAAATGGAATTCAATTCGGTGCGTTCGGCTATTTATCAAGGTGCAGAATTGCCTGAACATACAGAAAGAAGTTATGTAAATCGCCCCTATAATAAATTTGCTGTGATTGTGAACAAAGAATTTGGTAGTGGAAATAATAATGCTACACAAGAGAACTGGAATTATTATCAAAATTATAATGTTTGTCCTAACGGATATCGTATACCTAACCAACGGGAATTAATGTTGATGTATATCTATATTCCGCAATCTGATTTTAAAGATGAAATGAAGTGGACAAATTATAATCAGAATATTATGACTGGAACAGCATTTGGATTTAAAGCATATTATAGTGGTACACGTGATGGCTTCATTTACAGTGCTAAAGATGGCGTTTTGTATTTGAGCCATAATGATGATGAAAAAGGTTATGTCCGTTGTGTCCGTGATGTACCGGAATAAATAGCGTTGTTATAACATTGCGAATACTTTCAATCCCTCCGTACCGAACAAAACAATGAAGTCCCGTGCGGAGGGATTCCCGTTTTTCATTTCCAGGCAGTTTGGGTATATGTCGTAACTGAAAAATAAAACTTTTTCGTCTACGTGTCTCTATGTTCAAACGGAAAAACAGGAGAAATAGGTTGGAATATCAATGGAAATCATTACTTTTGCAAAAAGTGAATCCCAAAAATCGCACTTAATCATGAAGTACCTTAGCCCGAAAGCCGACCTTACTTTTAAGAAAGTATTCGGTGAACATCCAGACTTGGTTATCAGTTTCCTGAATGCATTGCTGCCATTCGAGAGTCTGGAAGAAGAGATAACGCAGGTGGAATACCTTAATCCTGAAATGGTTCCGCAAAACCCTTTACGTAAGGACAGCATAGTTGATGTGCGCTGCAAAGACCAAAGCGGACGTCAGTTTATTGTAGAGATGCAGATGATGTGGACATCGGCATACAAGCAGCGTGTCCTGTTCAACGCATCGAAAGCATACGTTAGTCAGTTGGAAAAAGGAAAAGACTACGAACTTTTGCAACCCGTGTATTCGCTGAATCTGGTAAATGACACTTTTTCGGAGAGTAAAGGTTATTACCACGACTTTAAGATAGTAGAAGAGGCGGAAACGAAAGAAGTCATCGAAGGGTTGCGGTTTGTTTTTATCGAACTCCCTAAGTTCACTCCCGATAACTATAAAGGCAAAAAAATGCAAGTGCTTTGGCTACGTTATTTGACGGAAATCAATGAAAAGACTCGTGAAGTGCCGGAAGAATTGATGGAAAATCCAGAAATCAACAAGGCGGTCACTCAGCTGGAAGAGTCGGCTTTCAGCGAAGCTCAGTTGCTCGGTTACGACCGTTTCTGGGATATGGTCAGCACCGCTAAAATGCAAATCAGCAGTTCACGGAGGGAAGCAAGGGAAAAAGGTTTGGCTGAAGGTCGTGCTGAAGGTCGTGCTGAAGGTCGTGCTGAAGGTCGTGCTGAAGGTCGTGCGGAAGGTCGTGCGGAAGGTCGTGCGGAAGGAGAAAAGAAAAAAGCGGTTGAAGTTGCACAGCGTATGAAACAAAAAGGATACCCTGTCAGTGAGATAGCTGAATGCAGTGGATTATCAGAAGAAGAAATCAGCCGCTTATAATAGCCTGTTTATACTTTACACAAACTGATACCGCAGTATAAACATTTATCCCTTCGCACCGGACAAAACAATGAAGTCCCGTACGGAGGAATTTGTTAGCTGGGTGGAGGATGGATATTGGAAAAAACAGATATTATTTGCGGCTTGCCGCAATTCTCATTCAGAATTTCTATCTTTGCAATACTATTCAACAAAAAATGCCTAACTTTGTATAGATTCTTATTTAGCGAACGATTATGAGATACTTGGATCCAAAAGCCGACCTGACTTTCAAGAAAGTATTCGGCGAACATCCCGACCTTGTCATCAGCCTGCTCAACGCATTGCTGCCTTTTGAAACGCCTGAAGAAGAAATTCAGGAGATTGAATACCTGACTCCGGAACTGGTTCCTGGGACGCCATTGAAGAAGAACAGCATCGTAGACGTGAGGTGCAAGGACAAGCAGGGCAGGCAATTCTTGGTGGAGATGCAGATGCTTTGGTCATCCGCATTCATGCAGCGTGTGCTGTTCAATGCTTCGAAAGCATACGTGCGTCAGTTTGGGGAGGCAGGGAAAACAAATACGAACTGCTCCAGCCCGTTTATTCGCTCAATTTGGTGAACGATATTTTCCTTCCGGATATACCGGACGCTTACCATGACTATAAAATCGTGCAGGTAGAGCATACGGATAAAGTGATTGAAGGGTTGCGCTTCATCTTCGTGGAACTTCCGAAATTCAAGCCAACGAATTTCAAGGGCAAGAAAATGGCGGTGCTTTGGCTCCGTTATCTGACGGAAATAGACGAACAGACCCGGCAAGCTCCTCAAGAGTTGTTGGATAATCCGGAAATCAGCAAAGCCGTGACACAGATTGAAGAATCCGCATTCAGCGATGCGCAACTTTGGTGGTACGATGACTTTTGGGATGCCGTGCGGGTGGAAAACACATTAATCAGTGACGCATTGCGGGAAGGTATGGAGAAAGGTATACAGGAAGGCAGACAAAAAGGTATGCAAGAAGGAATTAAAGAAGGAATTAAGCAAAATGGCATTCAGAATGCACGCGGCATGAAAGCAGAAGGCATTCCGGTGGGAATCATTGCAAAAATAACCGGACTCACGCTGGATGAAATAGCGAGGCTGTAATTACGAGTGTTCGGAAGATTTTGCTAAATACTTTTTGCTATCTTGAAAAAGCTTAATGATGCGTAACCGCAAGTTCGTTTCGCTCTTGAGACGGTTACGCATCATTGAACGGTTTCAGAAATGGTCAAACATGTCTTGTAAGAAATCTGATATAGGCAAATAAGGTAATGATAAACATTCATCCCTCAGACCGGATAAACAATGGAATTCCATACGGAGGGATTCTGCTTTCATTTTCAGATTGTTGCGCTCGTGATATTTCGTTGCGTCCGGTATGACAAATCTTATCAAAAGTTGTTTCATAGAAAATCAGCGATTGATTTGGTAATCTGGTTGACTATATATTCAAAGCCATTTTTTATAGCGGAGCCAGCCATCCGGCACCTTCATCGGGAAACGGTTCTTCGCTTCCTCAATATAATGCCTGTGCGGACTTCACTCCGTCTAGTATGGCAATTGTAAAGTTATCAAACGATTAATTCGTTCCCGTATTTTTTATCGGTGTGTGTTTGCGGATGTCTATAATAATCTTTACCTTTGCCTAAGGTACTTTATCATACAGCTTTAACCATTAATCCTAATAATCTTATGAGCGAATTGCAAGACAGATACATTCGTTTCGACTGGGCAATCAAGCGGTTGCTCCGTCAAAAAGCCAACTTTGACGTGCTGGAAGGCTTCCTTACCGTATTTATCGGAGAGCCTATTCATATTATCGAGATATTGGAGAGCGAAGGGAATCAGAATGCGGAGGATGATAAATTCAACCGCGTAGACATCAAAGCGAAGAATAGTAAAGACGAAATCATCATCATCGAAGTGCAAAATACACGCGAACTTTACTACTTGGAGCGTATACTATACGGAGTGGCAAAAGCCATTACGGAGCATATCTCGTTAGGTCAATCGTACAACGAAGTGAAGAAAGTGTATTCCATTAGTATCCTTTATTTCGACATCGGGAAAGGAACAGACTATTTGTACCACGGCCAGACTCGTTTTATCGGCGTGCATACACACGACGAGCTTCAGGTAAACGTAAAAGAGCGCAATGCCTTCGTCACTCGCACTCCCGCATCGATTTACCCGGAATACATCCTGATTCGGGTAAACGAGTTTAACAGTGTAGCCGTTACTCCATTGGAAGAATGGATGCGTTACCTGAAAGAAGGCATCATCAATAAAGATACGAAAGCTCCCGGACTGAGCGAGGCACGTGAAAAACTGCGTTATTATTCCATGACGAAAGCGGAGCGGCATGCTTACGACGAGCACCTCAATGCCGTTATGATACAGAATGACGTACTTTCATCAGCAAAAGAGGAAGGCAGGATGGAAGGTAGGATGGAAGGCAGGATGGAAGGCAGGATGGAAGGCAGGATGGAAGGCAGAATGGAAGGGTTGCAAGAAGGAATACAAGAAGGAATACAAGAAGGCGAGCGGCGCGAACGTTTGAAGAATGCAGCCAGCTTGAAAAAATTGGGTATGGACACTTCCTTTATCGCTCAAGCATTAGGCTTGTCAGAAGAGGAAGTGGAAAATGCAATTAGTATATAAGTTACAGTTTATAATTAGCTTCTATCATCCGTTCACCACAGAGGCCACAAAATGTCACAGAGGTATTGAGAATAAAATTCTTGTGTGCTTTTGTGTCTTCTGTGGTGAAATATCAATTAATTTTGCGCATGCTTGTTTGCGGCTTTTATTGTAATTGCAGTTTGGTACGTATACGGGAGTAGGGCGCGTCTTTCAATACGACTTTTTTATTTCCGTCGAGCAAGTACAGCGAAGGCATGGCTTTCAGGTCGTAGAGGGCATGAAGTTTGATGGCTTCGCGGTCAGTGCCGATAATCCAGCCGGACGGAAGCGAAGGTAAGTCTTTTTGCCATGCTTTGGTATTGCCTTCGGTGTAGACTGCCAGTACCGTAAGGCGTTTTTTCTGTACGGCTTCGGTCAAGGCGGTGTCGTGCAGCATTTCTTGCATGATTTTGTGACAACCGGGACACTCCGGGTCGTAGAACACAAGGAGTAACTTGCCGTTCTTAGCTGGAGTGCGCCGAAGTGTGCCCGCCTTTCCGTTGGGCAGGTAATAAGTGAAGTCGGAAGCAAGGGTGCCGGGCTGGTTGCGGCTGATCAGTTTTTGCTTGAAAGCCATCGTGCTTTTCGTGGCTTCGTCTATTGCCGGACTTTTCTGCATACGTTCCAGGTAGGTTAAATACAATGGTTCGTTGTATAATGGTGAGTTCGGGTTGTACAGGTAATCATCGAAGAGGCGCATGAACAACTTGCGTGCATACGGATGATTTTCCATGCGAGTGCAGAGGTTGTCAAAACTTTGGTTGATTTCTTCCGAAGAGCTTACTCCGTCCGACAATAACGAGATTAGGTTTACAAACCCTTGCTCTGTTATATCGCGGTTGTTGAGCAGGAGGGTGTCGGTAAAGTCGAAGTTATCCCAATAATGCGTGGTGAGGTAGATGCGCCGTTCGTTAGGGGTTGTGATGACGGACGGTATGTCGGGTGCAGGGAAAACTGTATGCGCAGAAGAGTTGCCGGTTGTTCCGGCTTGGGTAGGGCTGTCGGTGTTTTGCTGCGTATGCGGATTCTTGCAAGCGGCTGTCATACCGATGCATACGCAGATCAGGCAATAGTATACATATCGTTTCATAATCTATATTTTTTACTTAAGGCAAAGGTAGGATTTTTTTTATTCTTCATTCTCAAAGATTCTTCATTCTTAATTTATTTTATATTGTACGGTACACTCCTCCGGCGTAGCTGCGGACAATGCCTTTCAGTTCCAGTTCGAAAAGGATGCCCGTCATGCGGGTAATGGGGATGTTGCTTTCTACTACCAGGTTGTTTATCTGAATGCCTTCGGGATGTTTTTGCATGAGTTCTACTACCAACTTCTCTTCGGCGTTCAGCTCGGGGAAGAGTTGCCGCTGGATGGCAGGAGGCATTTGTTTCGGACGGTTCCAATTCATGGCTTTCACCAGCTCTTCGGCGTTTTGCAGTAAAGCGGCACGGTTGGAACTGATCAGGTTGTTGCATCCTTCCGAATAGGTATCGCCTATCCGTCCGGGAAAGGCGAAACAGTCCCGATGGTAACTTCCGGCTATTTCTGCGGTGATTAGTGAGCCTCCTTTCGATGCCGATTCGACTACGATGGTCGCGTCGCTTATGCCTGCCACGATACGGTTGCGCTTGACGAAGTTTTGCCGGTCGGGGTTTGTGCCACTCATAAACTCGGTCAGCAATCCGCCGTGTGCTACCATTTCGGTGGCGGTGTGCCGATGCGCATAAGGATAGATGCAGTCCAATCCGTGAGCCAATACGCCTACCGTATCCAGTTGGTATTGCAAGGCTGCCCGATGGGCATGGATGTCGATGCCATACGCCAGCCCGCTGACAATAACGGCATCGGGTAAAAGTTCTTGCAAATCGTGGATAAAACGGTCGCATAAATCTTTTCCGTAATCGGTGGCATTGCGTGTGCCCACCATGCTGATGATATGGCGGCTGTTTAAGTCGGTATTGCCTCGATAAAATAAGACAAGCGGTGCATCGTTGCATTCGCGCAGACGGGAAGGATAGCCTTCGTCATCGGTCGTCAGGCAGGCGATGTGATGCTTTTCGGCAAAAGCCAGTTCGGCTTCGCAACGCCGAAGTATTTCCGGACAGTCGAATGCTTGCGTGAGCTTGGGATTGGCTTGCGGTAAGATGTCGGGCAATTCTTTCGGATGAGTGAAAAGCACGGTGGCACTTCCCGCAGCCTGCAACAAGTTGTGCGCGCTGTTGATGCCGATGCCGGGCAGCAGGGGAAGCGCAAGCCGGTAGAGTGTTTCTTGGGTATTCATTCGGGTAGGTAAGGTGCAAAGAGGTTATTGAAAAGTTCGCTATCGCTTAACCGTCCGTTGATGACGCATACGGTTTCTACTGTCGACTTGATGACTGTCTTCATGTCGGGCAGCCGGAAGATGTCTTGGTAAAATACGTATTTGATACCTTCTTTTTTCAGGCTGAGTTTGGAGATGAATTCGTCTCCGCTCTTTAGCGGGGTCTTGAACGCCATGGTGAGCCTGGCTACTACCGGGTCGATGCCTTGTGAATGGAGCTTGGCGAAGCTGATGCCGGTAGATAACAGGAATTCATGGCGGGTATGTTCGATGTAATGTTGGTAATTGGCATTGTTGACGATGCCTTGCAGGTCGCATTCGTAGTCGCGTACCTTCATTTTGAGTTCATAAATGTAATTCATGCGTTTTCTGATTTTAAATAATGTTTAAACTCGTTTTAAATATTCGTATCCGATGCGGCAGTAGAGGCATTTCCTTAAGTCGCAATAGCTCTTTTTTAATTGGATTAACGCTTGGCTGTCTCCGGCATGGGCGGCTTTCAACCCGCATTCTTGCCACATACGGATGATGTAGTTGTTTTCCGGTTTCAACTCTTCTAAAAACGTACAGGCGCGTTGGCAAAGGGCTTCATTGGCTTTATGTTTGCCGTAAGTGTATAAAAAAGGAACCACCGTATTGATAATGAGTAAATCGATGGATTTGCCGCTTAGCGATTTGGGGTGCGGGGGAGACATTTCGCCGAACCTGTAATGAGTCAGCCAATATTCGGAAGTCCCTCCGCAGAGCAGGTCGCGCACTTGTTTCAGTGTTCCGGCTTCCATTAATTGTGAAAGCAGCCCTTGCGCATGGTGATACAAGCAAGCCAATTGGGCGATGCGTATATGCGGGAAGTTGCCTGGGCGCATGCGGAGAAAACGCCAGTGGCACTCGTCGGAAGGTGTCAGGCTGAATTTGTGCCGCAGGTATTGGTATTCTTTTATCATCGCTTCGGTGTAAGCGTCGAGTGGAAGTTCTTGTAGTAGTCCGGCTTGTCCGAAGAAAATGGCTTCTATTTGGAAAAGGTTGTCCCGGTGCTTGTTTACCGCTCCCATCGGGATGGTTTTTGCCCATAGCTCGAAAGTGTCACTATTTACGCCAAAGCCGAAATTGCGGGCTAAGGTGATGAAGAAAGCGTTTTCCCAATCCCGGTTGCACGCCTCCAGCCGCTTTTGTATTTGCGCGGCTTTGTCCTCGAACCGTTCTGCCTGAAGGCGGGAAAGCCAACTGTGTACGAGTAAGGTAGGCAGGGAAGGTATCAGCGAGTGGCAGGCTGGATAATGGTCTTCTTTAAGTAAGTGTTTATAGTTGGCTTCTACCGAAGGCGGGCAATGCAGTTCCATTTGCGGGATGGGGTCGCCGTTGCTACGTACAGGCACCGCGTCTATTCGGGAAGCTATATGCAGGATGACCGAGTCGTAGGCGGCATCTTGTTGGTGCCCGTGCTTGAACCAGTCGGATGCTTGCTGGTGTATTTCGATATTGCCCACCCACACTACGCCGTCTATCTTTATTTTGGCGTTGAAGAAATCGGGTCCGGCATGCATATTCGGCAGTCCCGGATCGATGATTTCCACCGCTTGCCCGTCGGTGGTTTGCAGTGGTTTTAGGGCAAAAAGCTTGTGCTTCCACACGTAATGTAAGAGTTGTTCCATGTTAATGAGGTGTAAATGTTCGCTAAATGTAATGATTAATAACGAAAAACGCTATCTTTGTGCCTGAATTTAATAGGTTTATTATGAAAATAGCATTAATTGGATATGGAAAGATGGGTAAAGAGATTGAAAAAATCGCTCTTTCCCGCGGTCATGAGATTGTAAGCGTTATCGATATCGACAACCGTCAGGATATGGATTCCGACGCATTCCGTTCGGCAGACGTAGCCATCGAGTTCACGGCTCCTGCCGTGGCGTATGGCAATTGTATGGAAGCTTTCCGGCAGGGAGTAAAGGTGGTGTCGGGCAGTACAGGATGGATGGGCGAGCATGGTGAAGAAATGCGCCGTTTGTGTAAGGAAGAAGGAAAGACGTTGTTTTGGTCTTCTAACTTCAGTTTGGGTGTGGCGGTATTTTCGGCTGTCAATAAGTATTTGGCGAAGATAATGAACCGTTTTCCTAATTACGATGTTTCGATGGAAGAAACGCATCATGTACATAAGTTGGATGCGCCGAGCGGAACGGCTATTACTTTGGCGGAAGGGATTCTTGAAAACTTAGACCGTAAGGATAAATGGGTGATGGGCACACTGACCGCACCCGACGGTACGGTGAGCGGGACTACCCGGTGCGCTCCGGATGAATTGCCGATAAGCGCGGTACGTAGAGGGGAAGTGCCTGGCATTCATACCATCCGCTACGAGTCGGAAGCCGATTCGATAATCATTACCCATGATGCCAAGAACCGGAAAGGCTTCGCCTTGGGTGCCGTGCTTGCTGCAGAGTATACGGCTACGCACGAAGGATTTTTAGGAATGAACGATTTATTTCAATTTTAAGTGTATATGATACAAACGTCACGCAGGCAGTGGATAAAGTTCGGCATAGTCCTCCTTTTATATATAGCCTTTCTTGTATGGCTGAAGAGTTGGCTGGGCATTGTCGTGATTCCGTTTATATTTGATGCCTATATCACGAAGAAGATTCCATGGACGTGGTGGAAGAAGTCGAAAAACAAAGCCGTATTGACGGTGATGGGCTGGGTGGATGCCATCGTGTTCGCATTGGTGGCGGTTTATTTTGTCAACCTGTATTTCTTTCAGAATTACGTCATCCCTTCGTCTTCATTAGAGAAGTCTTTATTGGTAGGCGATTATTTGTTTGTCAGTAAAATGAGTTACGGGGCACGCATCCCGCAAACTCCCTTGCATATGCCCCTGACCCAGCATACGCTTCCGTTGTTTAACTGTAAGTCTTATTTGGAGTGGATTCGCTGGGATTACAAGCGGGTAGGCGGTTTGGGAAAAGTGAAGCTGAATGATATCGTAGTGTTCAACTTTCCGGCAGGCGACAGTGTAGCTACGGCCATCCCTGCCGATGATTTGTATCGCATGAGCTACGATGCGGGCAAGCAATTGTCGCAACCTGTAGATTTGTCGGGGCTGAGCTTGGAACAGCAACGTCAAGTGTTCGATTATTATTATGCGGCCGGGCGGAAATATATTGAAGAGAATCCGCAACTGTATGGAAAAGTTATTTCGCGTCCGGTAGACCGACGCGAGAATTACGTAAAGCGTTGTGTGGGTTTGCCGGGACAGACCTTGCAGATTAAGGATCGCATCGTTTACGTAGACGGGAAACCGAATAAGGAGCCGGATAACGTGCAATACCGTTACCTTGTGCGTACCAAAGGCGTGTTGCCCGACGAGTTGTGCCACGAGTTAGGCATTAGCCTGGAAGACCGTATGATGTATTATCCGGAAGAGTCGGTTTACTACATTCCGCTGACCGCACAGGCAAAGGCGGCTTTGTCGGCGCGTAAGGATTTGGTGGTGGCTGTCGAGAATGTGCCCGATGAGCCGATTGAAGGGCTATATCCGGTGAATAAGGTGACCGGATGGACACTTGATAATTACGGACCAGTCTGGATTCCGAAGAAAGGCGAGACCATCGACTTGACCCTTGACAACCTACCGGTATACGAACGCCCTATCCATGCTTACGAAGGTAACCGCATCGAGGTGAAAGACGGAAAGATTTATATCAACGGGCAAGAAACCACCCGTTATACATTCAAGATGGATTATTATTGGATGATGGGTGATAACCGTCATAATTCCGCCGATTCCCGTTTTTGGGGCTTCGTGCCCGAGGATCATATCGTAGGGAAGCCTATATTCATCTGGCTCTCCCTCGACCAAGACCGTAACTGGTTTGAAGGGAAAGTGCGTTGGAATCGTTTGTTTAAGTTTGTCGATACGATAAAATAGTACATGCATACAAACTGGAAGACCGTGCTGAAAGGGGCTGCCGGATGTATGCTGGCGGTTATCTTGGTGAAAGCTTTTCTTGTGACATCTTGTTTTATTCCTTCCTCCGGAATGGAGAATACGCTTTATCAAGGCGAGGGAGTGTTGATAAACAAGTGGAGCTACGGTTTGCGTATGCCTTTCCCGTCGGTTTTTGGATACCATCGTGTGGGTTCTTGCGATGTAAAAAAGGGGGATATTGTTTTATTTAATGACCCAGACCCTGCTGATTTAAGTAGGCGGATTGAATTTCGGGAAGTGTTTATCAGTCGGTGTATCGGCACAGCGGGAGACACTTTATTATTAAACAAAGAGTTGATAGATGCCGAGAGCGGGGTGTGGAGTCCCGACAATAAGGCCTTATACGTATATCCGGCAACGCTTGAAGATACCGTGCAGGCGATATTGGACTCGGTAGGCATCCGCGGTAATCCGTTGGTAGGCTATACCGAAGAGGGCGATTTCATCCGGAGTTTTAGTCGCTACGAGTTTTATCTGATTTCACAAAAAGGTGCAGGAAGGGTGGCTTTTACTCCGCTTAACGCTAAGTTGGCGGATGAGGTTCGTCCGTATGTGGTGCCTGGCAGAGGTGTTTCGGTGGCGGTTCATCCTTGGAATGCCGTCTTGTTGTGTAATACTATCGTTTCGCACGAAGGAAGGAAGGCTACGGTAAAAGGAGATACGTTGTGGGTGGAAGGCAAGCCGGTACGTTCGTATACATTCAGTAAGAATTATTATTGGATGGCTGCCGATGATCCGGTCAATTTGTCGGATTCGCGCCTGTTTGGTTTCGTTCCCGAAGAGTGTATCATTGGTCAAGCCTGGCGGATTTGGTTTACTTCCCGTAAGGGACGTTTTTTGCAACGTGTAGAATAAAATAAGAGTTTATGGAAAAAAATATCCTGTTAAGTTCGGCTTATTTAGCACCGGTGGAATATTATACGAAACTGTATGCTTACGATAAGGTTTATGTAGAGCGGTTCGACCATTATATGAAGCAGACTTACCGTAACCGGTGTGTCATTGCTTCGGCTTCCGGGCCTTTGGCATTGACTATACCTACCGAGAAGTGCGATGAACTGAAATGCCTGATGAAGGATGTGCGTATCTCTGGGCATGGCAATTGGCGTCATGTGCATTGGAACGCTTTCGTGGCAGCCTATCGGCATAGTCCGTTTTTCGATTATTATGCTGATGAATTCCATGTTTTCTTCGAACGGGAATATGAGTTTTTATACGATTTTAATATGGATTTATGCCGTTGGGTGTGCGGGCAGATAGACTTGCAGCCTTGTATGGCGCCTACCGATAATTATGTCGTTTCGCCGCAAGCGGCGGATGATTTCCGGGAACGGATTCATCCCAAGAAGCCTTATCAATCATGTGATCCGCAATTTGCGGCGAAACCTTATTATCAAGTGTTCGATGCGCAAACCGGTTTTTTGCCGAACCTGAGTATTGTCGATTTGTTGTTTAATATGGGTCCGGAAAGCCTGTTGGTGCTTAGGGAAAGTTTTTTGAATGAAGAAAGTCTTAACTAAAAAATAAAGTGATATGAATAATATGCCTACGGTAACTAAAAATTTATTGATAATCAACGTGCTGTGTTTCTTCGGGTATGTTGTAGCGAAGCGGTATGGGATAGATTTGAACGATATGTTTGGTCTGCATTTTTTTCTTGCTTCCGACTTCAACCCGGCGCAGTTGATAACCTATATGTTCATGCACGCCAATTTCCAGCATATTTTCTTTAATATGTTTGCCGTGTGGATGTTCGGACGCACGTTGGAGCACGTGTGGGGGCCTAAGCGTTTCCTTTTCTATTACATTTTGTGCGGTATGGGGGCCGGATTGATACAGGAGGCTGTGCAATATATCGATTATGCGGTCAATCTTTCGCAATACGACCGGGTAAATACCGGCATCAGCATCATTTCGATGGATGAATACTTGAACTTAATCACTACCGTCGGCGCTTCGGGAGCAGTGTATGCTATTCTGTTGGCTTTCGGTATGATGTTTCCCAATAGCCCGCTATTCATATTTCCGCTCCCTATGCCTGTCAAAGCGAAGTATTTCGTTATCGGTTATGCAGTGCTCGAATTGTTGTTAGGCATTAGCGGTGGTGACGGTGTGGCGCATTTCGCTCATTTGGGCGGTATGCTTTTCGGAGTTATATTAATCATTTACTGGAGGAAGAAAAATGGCGGCGGACAGCAGATTTATTACTAATTTGAAGGACAGGTTTAAACGGGGTGATATTGTAACCCAACTTATTTACATCAATGCAGGTGTGTTTCTCGTCGTGACGGCGGTGAACCTTTTCCTTACCTTATTTAATGTAGGGGAAGGGCATCGGTGGATGAATTACCTGATGTTTCCTGCGTCGTTCTTTCAGTTTCTCCGTCAGCCTTGGACGGTGCTGACTTATATGTTTATGCATGCGGGCATTTTGCATATTTTGTTCAATATGCTTTGGCTTTATTGGTTCGGACGGTTGTTCTTGAGCTTTTTCTCGGCAAAACATTTGCGGGGACTGTATGTTTTGGGAGGCATAGCCGGAGCGGCACTCTATATGGCGGCATACAATGTGTTTCCTTATTTTAGGGATGCTGTTCCCTTTTCGTACTTGTTAGGAGCTTCGGCTTCGGTACTTGCCGTGGTGGTGGCTACGGCGGTGCGCGAACCCGATTATCCGGTGCAGTTCTTGTTTATCGGGACGGTACGTCTTAAATATGTGGCTCTTTTTATGGTGGCACTCGATTTGCTTTTCCTGACGGCAGATAATGCTGGCGGACATTTGGCTCACTTAGGCGGTGCGCTTGCCGGATGGTGGTTCGCTTCGGGACTGGTAAAAGGATACGACCTTACCCGTTGGATAAATGCAGCGTTAGATTTCTGTTCGGGGCGTTGGCATCGTGCACCGTGTAGGCCAAAGATGGAAGTGCATTATGGCGACAAGCAGAAAGATTATGATTTCAACGAACGTAAAAAAGCGCGTACCGATGAGATTGACCGTATATTAGATAAACTTCGTAAGTCAGGATACGGAAGTCTGACAGAAGAAGAAAAGAAAAGTTTGTTTGATGCAAGCAAAAAATGAAAATCGTAAAACATTTCATACTGACTATTTTAGGGGTGATAAATGGAGTGATAGGCATTGGTTTGTTGGTGTGCGCCTACAGTCCTTATTTTTCTCCGGAAGTTCATCCGGTATGGGCTTGTGCCGGTTTGTTCTTCCCTATTTTTATGTGTCTTAATGTGGCGTGTTGTTTCGTTTGGCTTTGCGTAAAACCTTGGGGAGTGTGGGTGCCTTTGCTTTTTTTCGCTTTATGCTGGAACAGCCTGCACACTTATTTCCCGATAGGTTCTATCAAGGAAGCCGAGACTGGAAGCAAGACTTTAAAACTCCTTACGTATAATACCCAAGGCATAGCGGCAGGCAATCCGAAGCAGGATGGCGGGCCGAATCCGGTGTTGGCTTATTTGCGCGATTGTGGGGCGGATATTATTTGCTTGCAAGAGTTCCGGACGGGTGCAGGCGCTTCGAAACGTGCTGTTGAGGAAGCGATGAAGGCATATCCTTATCAGCAAACGACGTGCACTTCCGGAGGTGATGTGCTGGCATGTTATTCGCGGTATCCTATCTTGTCGGTGATGCCGATAAATTATTCCAGCCAGTTCAATGGGAGTGTCCTTTACCGGTTGAAGATAGGGGAGGATACACTGACGCTGGTCAACAATCATTTAGAGTCGAATAAATTGGATAATTATGATAAAAAGGCCTACAATGAACTGCTGAAGTCGCCTAACGAAGCAACTGTGAAAAACGAAGGCAAGCATTTGTTGCGTAAATTGGCGGATGCTGTAGCTATCCGTGCGCCGCAAGCCGACTCTGTGGCTCAGGCTATCCGGCGCAATCCTTCCCGTTATATCTTGGTGTGTGGCGATTTCAATGATTCGCCCGTATCATACGCTCATCGGGTGATAGGCGAAGGTTTGAACGACGCTTTTGTGGAAGCGGGGGCAGGACCGGGGTTTACGTACAATCAGAACCATCTTTATTTCCGTATCGACCATATCTTTGCCAGCCCTGCTTTCCGGATACTCGAATGCAAGGTAGACCGCAGCATCCGCGCTTCCGACCATTATCCCGTGTGGTGCATCGTAGCGCGTTGACGGGTTACAGTAATCCGAAATGCTTCAGTGCGTTCAGGATTCCGTCTTCGTCTACCGAGGTAGTCACATAGTCGGAAGCGTTCTGCACTTCGGGTGCGGCGTTTCCCATAGCTATACCGATACCTGCATGGCGGAGCATCGGGATGTCATTCCCACCGTCGCCGAAAGCCATGGTGTCTTGCAGGTCGATGCCGTAGTATTCTATCACTTTGTCGATGCCGTGACTCTTGCTGTTTCCTCGTGCGATGATGTCGGCAAAGAGCGGATACCAGCGCATCGGTTCGCAATGTTTCAGCACGTCGGCAAACACCTCCTCGTCTTCGCCCGTTTCAAAGTAGCCCATGATTTGCAGTATTTCCTTGCCGCGCGCTTCTTCCATAGGGCGCACGGGCGGCACGTCTATTTCTATCAGGTCGGCCACCCTCTGCACCGATTCGTTTACTCCGGTGATAAACCATGTGTCATCGTGTACGCATACGAAAGGGATTTCAGGATGCTGCTTGTTGAATCTGATAAGGCGCTCTACATCGTCTTCCGGAATCCCTCCTTTATAGATGTCCCGGTGGTCGGCTGTAAAGCAGTAGGCACCATTCAGCGTAATGTAGCCGTCGAATTCCAAGTCGCCCACAGCTTTCATCATTAGTACTTTAGGACGTCCGGTAGAAATGAAAACTTTGATTCCTTTTTCGCGGAGTTGCGCAAGTGCTTTGCGGGTCGATTCAGGAATCGTATGTGTCTTGAAGGAGACGAGCGTGCCGTCTATATCGAAAAAGATAGCTTTGACCATAAATTGATTTCTATTTACGGATGCAAAAGTAAAGAAATCCGGTGGATTTTACAAGAGGTGCATTCGACTTTGGCGGATGTTGTGTGCCGTAGTGGAATGTATTTCTGTGTAAGTAACTGCTTATAATTAACTTATATCATAGCACACAGATGACACTGATTTTACAGATGACCACAGATAGTATTTAAAGAAAAATCCGTGAAAATCGGTTTCATCTGTGTCATCTGCTTGCTATAAGATAATTTCGATTAGCTACTTATACTGAAGTTATTTCAACGGATTCCAAACGCTCGACATGGCAAATGCCCGGTCGATGGTGATGGTTTCGGCTTCTTTGGGGGAGAGTTGTTTTGCCCATGCTACACGGGCAGACAGGTCGGCTCCTTCGCCTGTATTGCGGTATTCGGCATAGCGGGCGGTCTTTTCGTTCGCTTTGTTCCTCCAGTTGTGCCAACCTGCCGGAACAATGTGTTTGCCTATTTCACAATTCATGAAAAGCGTATAGGCATACGGACGCCACGGACGACCTAAATATACCTTATTTATATTAGGGTCGGCGGTCAGCTTACACCGGTTGAATACATAACCGTAGGCTACAGCGGCGGGGGTAGAGGCAGCCGTTATATACGAATTGGCTTTGCTATGAAGGGTGCATCCTTCGAACCAAGCGGTGGAAGGACCGAAGATGAAATCGGTAGTCCCTTCGATGTAGCAATCTTCAAAATACAACCGTGTACCTTCTGTGCCTGTATAAACCGTATCTTGATTGCCTGACAGGCGGCAGCGGATGAAGCGCAAGCAATCGCCTTCGGTATGCAACGCTACTGCCTGTCCCAAGCGGGGAGCATTGTTTTCGATAGTCAGGTTGCGGAATGTGATATGGTTTCCTTCCACTTTTACGGTATAGGTGCGGAATGTGCCCATTTGGTTCATATTAGCATGGTCGGCGTTCGTAATGACTGTTTGCGCTGCATCCTCGCCGATGATTTCGATGTGTTGCAACCAGGAGGGAACAACCAGCTTTTCGTGGTAAACGCCTTTCTTCACGTAGATTTTCACTTCGTAGCCCATAAAGGCACGTACCGCTTCCAGTGCTTCGGCAAGCGTCGTATAATCGCCCGAACCGTCTTGAGCTACGGTCAGTTTTCTCGGTTCGGCAAAGCGGCGTTGTTCTTTGGGCAATCCTTCCCATTCCAGGCAAGCTAAGATGAAGGGGCCTACCGCCTTCGGGTCGTTATCCCGGATGGTTTCGTTGATATAATATTCATAATCGCCCGAACGGTAAACCTTTCCTCCTAATCCGGCCACCGCGCACGCACGGGTGATGGAGACCAAACCATTTTCGTCTACTTCGATGAAGTGGTTCAGGATGCCTTCGTATCCTTTACGCGCTACGTTGAAATAATCAGGGTCGATGTATCCTTTGCGCACCGCTTTGAACAACGAATAGACAAACATGGCGGAGCAAGAAGATTCCAGGTAGTTGCCTTCGTCTCCGCTCCGGTCCATCACCTGATACCACAACCCTTCGGGGCTTTGGTATTTTTTCAGCATCTTGGCTACATGATTGAAAATAACCAAGAGCGAGTCGCGTCCCGGTTCGTGTTTCGGGATAAAATCGAGTACATCGACTATTGCCATGGCATACCAGCCCATCGCCCGTCCCCATGTGTGCATGGATTGTCCGGTTGTCTTATCCGCCCACCGCTCTGTCTTGCTCACGTCGCACGCATGGCGGAACAAGCCGGTAGCAGGGTCGTATGTATGTTTTGCCGCCAGCTTGATTTGCTTGATTACTTCTTGATAAGCTTGCGGCTCGTTGTTGCGGTAAGCATATTCCGCCAAATAAGGCACGCCCATATAAATGCCGTCGAGCCACATTTGGTGCGGATACACTTTCTTATGCCAAAAGCCTCCGTCCTCATTGCGGGGCTGTCCGTCGAATTGTGTGCGGATCAGGTCTAACGCCTTTTTGTATTTCTCGTTTTTCGTTTGCTCGTAGATGCGGAACAGGAACTTGCCCGAATTGATACGGTCCAAGCTGTATTCTTCTACTTTGTATTTTTTTATTGTTCCGTCGGCATTAACCATCGTATCGGCATATGCCAACGCGTAGTCGAAAAACTTAGCGTCTCCGTAACGGTCGTACACATCCAGCATTGCTCCTAACTCTAACCCGTGGCAATAATCCCATTTCAGCTTCGGTTGGAAGTCGAGCCTCCACGATTCCGGATTCCGGATCATTTCCGACTCTGCCATACGTACCGACCACGGTTTTTGCTGTTCGGGAAAATCTGTCGGCGTCTGTGCTTTTGCAAATACGCTTACTATCATTCCCAAGCCTACTGCCAATAAAAAGCTTTTGTATTTCATGATATCTTAAAATTTATTTTTGACAAAAATACGGAAAAGCAAAAGAACTGATGTGGATTTTCTGTGCTTAAAAGTAGATTATTTATTCATAAGCCTGTAATTATCGTGTGCGATAACGGTAAAAATCGTCTTTATTTGTACAAAGATGACATTTTCTTTGAAAATCAATTGCAAATTAGAAGAAAAGACCGTACTTTTGATGCAATTTCATTCATCATTAACCTTAGTAACTACTGTTAGATAAAATAACGTATGGAACAAGTATTCAGTTACATCATTAGTTTAGGAGCATCGGTTATGATGCCTATCATATTTACAATCATCGGTTTATGTATCGGCATGAAGTTTGGCAAGGCTTTGAAGTCTGGTCTTTGCGTGGGTGTCGGTTTCGTAGGCTTGGGAGTGGTCACTGCTTTGTTAACTACCAATTTCGACAATCCCTTGAAAGCTATTTCCGACCTTTATCACTTGCAACTGAACGTATTCGATATGGGATGGCCGGCTGCAGCAGCCGTAGCGTACAACACCGCCGTAGGCGCTTTGATTATCCCGATTTGTTTAGGCATAAACTTACTGATGCTTATCACTAAGACTACCCGCACGGTCAATATCGACCTATGGAACTATTGGCACTTCGCTTTTATCGGTGCCGTAGCCTATTTCGTAATGGGAGAGAGTTTGGCGTGGGGGTATTTTGCCGCTATCGTGTGTTATGTTATCACACTTGTATGCGCCGACTTTACGGCGGACAGATTCCAAACCTATTACGATTTGGACGGCATTTCCATCCCTCAGCCTTTCTGCCAAAGTTTCATGCCTTTCGCTATCCTTATAAATAAAGCCTTGGACAAGATTCCCGGCTTTTCCAGACTAGATATCGATGCCGACGGCATGAAGAAGAAATTCGGTGTGTTGGGTGACCCCTTGGTATTGGGTGTTATTGTAGGTATCCTCATTGGCGCAGCCGCACAACTTGATGTCAAGAAAGTGCTCTTCTTGGGTATCACAATGGGTGCGGTGATGGAATTGATTCCGCGCATTACCTCACTCTTTATCGAAGGATTGAAACCTATTTCCGAAAAGACTTCCGAACTGGTGAGAACCAAATTCAACGGTAAGAAAGTGCATATCGGCATGAGTCCTGCCTTGGTTATCGGCCATCCCGCTACTTTGGTGGCATCGGTCATCCTGATTCCCGTTATCCTTGCGCTTGCCGTATTTCTTCCGGGCAACCAGTTCCTTCCGTTGGCATCTTTGGCTGGTATGTTCTATCTTTTCCCGATGGTGTTACCCTATACGAAAGGGAACGTGTTGAAAACTTTAATTGTCGGCCTGGTAACGCTTATCATCGGTCTCTATTTCGTGACCGACATGGCTCCCGATTTCACATTGGCTGCCAACACGGTATATGAGGCTACGCACGACCCCACGGCGCACATTCCTGAAGGCTTCTCGGGAGGGGCGCTCGATTTCGCTTCTTCTCTCTTCGGGTGGCTTATCTATAGAGGAGTGAAGCTTTCGTATGTTGGTGCCGGATTGCTTGCCTTGGCAGCCATTGCCATGATGCTTATCAACCGCCGCATCATTATCCGTAGTGAAAGAGAAGCTAAGCGGGCGGCTGAATGAACGGTCTGAATATAAAAGAATTTAATAAATCAATAATAAAAATACAGAATAATGAAAAAATTAGCAATCGCAATGATGCTGGGCTTAGCGGCAACGTCTGCATCTGCCCAAATGAACTACAAAGTGCAGACCGCTTGCCATCCGCAAGACGTGAAGCATTATGATACCGAACGTTTGCGCTCATCTTTCGCAATGGAAAAAGTAATGGCTGCCGACGAAATCAACTTGACCTATACGCTCTACGACCGCCTTATTTATGGTGGTGTGATGCCCGTCAATAAAGTACTGAAGCTGGAGACATTCCGCGAATTGGGTCCGGAAATCACCTATTTCTTGGAACGTCGTGAATTGGGTGTGATTAACGTAGGCGGCGACGGTGTTGTAACGGTAGACGGTACAGAATACCCCATGAAATATAAAGAAGCACTCTATGTAGGTTGTGGCAACAAGGAAGTGACCTTTAAGAGCAACGACCCTGCCAAACCGGCTAAATTCTATATCAACTCGGCTCCTGCCTACAAGCAATTTGTCACTCAGTTGATTACTACCGATGTGAAAGCTCAAAAAGCAAATCCTAAGAAATATGCGTTAGCTATTTCTGACCACTATGGAAAGATGGAAGACAGCAACGACCGTGTAGTGAACCAACTGATTGTGAAAGATGTATTGGAACGCGTTGAGAACGGTGGAACTAACCAGTTGCAAATGGGGTTGACCGAACTGGCTCCCGGCTCGGTATGGAATACCATGCCTGCCCATACGCATACACGCCGTATGGAGGCGTACTTTTATTTCAATGTGCCCGAAGGCAATGCTATCTGCCACCTCATGGGCGAACCTCAAGAGGAACGTCTGATTTGGCTGCATAATGAGCAGGCCGTCACCTCACCCGAATGGAGTATCCATGCTGCCGCAGGCACCAGCAACTATACCTTTATTTGGGGGATGGCAGGCGAAAACTTGAAGTATAGCGACAAGGATGAAATCAAATACCTTGATATGAGATAAACAGTTTATTAACACATTAATTTTTAAATAAAAGTTGATACCATGAGCAATTTTAATGAAACAAGAGCAAAGATGAGCAATTACCGTTGGGTGATTTGTTGTATGCTCTTTTTGGCTACCGCCGCAACTTACATGGACCGTCAGGTCCTCTCTCTTACGTATAAGGACTTTATCGCTCCAGAACTGGGATGGAACGATGACAATTACGGACTCATCACCGGCGTGTTCTCGTTGGCGTACGCCATCAGTATGTTGTTTATCGGTAAATTCATTGATAAGGTGGGAACCCGCCGCGGTTACCTTTGCGCCTTCGGCACATGGGTGGTTGGTGCAGCCTTACATGCATTTACCAGCATTCTGACGAATGGCATTGTGGACGGCACTTGGCTGTTCAGTTTTGAAGCCACCCGTGAGCATTTGGCTGCCATCCGTACTACGGGGAATGTGGCTTTGGCTGTGTCTACCGTCAGCGTATGGCTATTCTTGTGTATGCGGGTCATTGTAGCAATTGGCGAGTCGGGTAACTTCCCTTCTGCCGTGAAAATCACCGCGGAATACTTCCCGAAGAAAGACCGTGGCTTTGCTACCGGATTATTCAATGCGGGTGCACAGATAGGGGCCTTGGTTGCTCCCTTTATCATTCCGGGCATTGCGCGTGCTTTGGGTTGGGAAATGGCTTTCATCGTGATGAGTGGTTTCGGGTTGCTTTGGATGATTGCATTCTACAAAGTGTATGACAAGCCGAGAGACAGCAAGCATGTGAATAAAGCCGAACTGGAATACATCGAACAAGATGCCATCGCGGAAAACACGGTGACCAAAGACAACAACGACGGTCCGAAAATCGGTCTTTGGAAATGTTTCACTTTCCGTCAGACGTGGGCGGTCATTTTCGGTCGTTTCTTGCCGGACGGTGTGTGGTGGTTCTTCTTATTTTGGGCGCCTGCCTACGTCAAAGACGTATATGGCTACAGTTCAGACTCCACAATGGGTATCATGTTGATATTCACTTTATACCTTATTTCCATGCTGTCGCTTTACGGAAGCTACCTGCCCACTATCTTTGTAGAAAAGAAAGGCATGGACCCGTATAAAGGACGTATGAAAGCCATGCTGATATTCGCATTCTTCCCGCTAATCGGACTGTTTGCACAATCAGCCGGCTCTATCTCTTGCTGGTATCCTATCATCATGATTGGTATTATCGGTGCCGCACATCAAAGCTGGAGTGCCAATGTATATTCCGTAGTGAGCGATATGTTCCCCAAATCAGCCGTTGCTACAGTTACGGGTATCGGAGGTATGGTCGGAGGCATCGGAAGCTTCCTGTTCAACTACTGTTCAGGCATATTGTTCACTTATTCAGCAGAAAGCAACATGCAATTCTTGGGATTTGAGGGCAAGAATGCAGGCTACATGATTGTGTTTATTGTGGCTTCTTTGGCTTACCTGTTCAGTTGGATTATGATGAAGATTATGGTTCCGAAATACAAATTGGTAGAAGTATAAAATCATTCTCCGTTTTGTCTTTATAAAAAATGAGGGTATGCCAAAATAGAATTAGTTTTCATTTTGTTTCGGCATACCCTCATTAGCTTCAACCCCTCCCCGCAAATCCTGCTATATGCTCCTAAGGATACATATACCCGCCAAAAGCGAATATGTCAGTATTGCATCAATCCTACCCCGATGGGATTAAGGAGCAATTCTATTACTTTACAAAAATCAATCTGATGAGCCTAAAAAGACAATAAAATTACTTCAAGTGCTTCTGAATCCATTTCAAATGTCCGTATTCGGTAGCTTCCGAAGTCCAGTGCTCGTTGATGGGCGTAATCAACGCTTCTTTCGGACAAGCCAATACATTGTAAACGATGTAACTGGTGGTAGGCGGGCACGTGTCGTCGTTATATCCCCATGTCATGTAGACCGGCACTTCGATTTGTTTGGCGAAGTTCACCACATCGTAGTAAGCCATTGTCTCTACCTTCTCCGGTGTATCCATGCCTTTGTATTTCTTGAAGAAGTGCGGATAACCGCCGGCCCGCCCTGCTTTATAGCCAGCCATATCGCTCAGTGCCGGATGGTTTGCCACACAAGCGGTAACCCGTTTATCCAGTCCGGCTGTAACCAAGGCTAAAGCTCCGCCTTGGCTTCCTCCTTGTACAATGACATTCTTTCCGTCCCAATCGGGTAAAGAGGTCAGGTAATCGACGGCGCGCACACAAGCCAGGTATACCTTTTTCATATAATAATTATCGCGGTTGTCTATGCCATACGTCAGGTAATTACCGAAAGCCGATGATATTTCCTTAAATTCTTCTGTTGTCATCTTAGGGTTCAATCCGTGGATTTCCATTTCGAAACGGATGTAACCCTTTTCGGCATAATAGATGTGGCGCTTAGGCTCTTTGATGGTCTTTATGCCTGCACCCGGCGGGCAAAGCACGACCGGATAGCTTCCGGCGGCTTTCGGGCGGGTAAGATATCCGTAGATGTACGTTCCCCGGCGGAAACACTGCAGCTTGACAAGGTAGCATTCCGTTGTTTCGGTAGCATATTCCGGTGCCGGTTCAATCGTATATTTCATCGGACATCGGGCTGCTTCTTCCATCGCTTTTTCCCAAAACTCGTTGAAGTCGGCAGGCTGTTGGGTATAAGGTTGTAGCTTTTCGGGAGAAAATCCCACTTTGATGTGATGCTTATAAGTTGTTTCGTTTACTTTGGCGGAAAGGCGGCAATCAAGGAAACCGGGTTCTTTCATCGTGCCCAGCCGGATAACGGCACGCCCGTTTTTTAAGGTAACCTTTCCGCTTTTGTCTGCAGGCATCATGTCGCTTCCCAATTCGTAAGTTACTTCCACTTCGTTTTGCGGTATGCCGTATTTATAAAATTGTATTTCCACTTCCGCTTGTTCGCCTGTCTCATACAGCCAGTCGGCATGGTCGGGCACCGTAACCCAAAGCACGTCGCTCCGGTAAGGATAGTTTTCCGCCTTAAGTGGCATTACTGCCAAGATAAGCAAGTATGTCCACACTTGTTTTAATAAACTTTTCATTTTCATTATTCTTTGAATAGAAACACAAAGACACGGAGGCACAAAGCGAGTAAGCTGTTCTCTGTGTCTCCGTGTCTTTTGTGTTCTGTTAATTATATATGCAGTTTTTGTTATTTACACATATGTTTCCAAAAATTTCACATGGCCTTCGGGCTTTACAGCAAGCTTTTGCATGGTGGCAGGGAATAAAACCGATTCGCCTGCTTGAAGCGGAATTTGATTACCTTCATTATCGGTTATGTTGCAAGTGCCTTCCATACAGATATAGATAACGAACGAATCAAGTTCGCTGTAATCCATATCCATCGGTTCGGTCAAGTCGTAAACGGTGGTTGTGAAATACGGGCATGTAACCAGTTCTACCGGCTCGTTCTGCTTCGGTGTGTAGTGCGTGCGGTAGTCTTCGCTTACCGTATAGTCGATGGCGTCCTTCGAGAGTTCGGTATGCAGTTCGCGCGTGTTGCCGTTCTTATCCTTGCGGTTGAAGTCATAAATACGGTAAGTGATGTTCGAAGTCTGCTGTATTTCCGCGATGAAGCATCCCGCTCCGATGCTGTGGATACGTCCGGCAGGGAGGAAGAACACATCGCCCGGCTGTACGGCATAGTCGGCAAGCGCATCACAGATGGTGTTGTCGGCTATCATCTGCGCATATTCTTCGGGAGTAATCTGCTTGCTCAGCCCGGAACGCAGGTGAGCCTTGCCTCCGTCGTTTCCGATGACATACCACATTTCGGTTTTTCCCATCGAGTTATGGCGTTTCATGGCCAGTTCGTCATTCGGGTGTACTTGAATAGACAAATCCTGTTGTGCGTCGATGAACTTGATGAGCAACGGGAATTTGCCGTTGAACCGTTTGTAATTGTTTTCCCCTACCAAGGCGGCTTTGTATTCGTCTACCATCTGCGTAAGGTTCTTTCCTGCGTCGGCTCCATTGGCTACTACCGATTCGTCACCCGGCACGTCTGATATTTCCCAGCTTTCGCCTACCTGCGCTTGCTGGCAATCAAGATGTTTGAACGGAATGATTTTTTCGCCTCCCCAAATGGTCGATTTCAAAATAGGTTTAAATTTTAATGGATACATAAATATATAAGGTTAGGTTAATTTATTGTTACGACAAAGGTAATAAAACTTATGGAAAACGGAAATACATCCGTTCCGTTTTTATGCTTCATAAAAAATTGCTATGTTTGCAGCCAAAAAACGATGAACGATAATCCTTCTGCGAAAAAACATATAAACGCCGGTCAAATTGGCTGGTTGCTCTTTCTGATGCTTCTCAGTTATGCCGAACTCGTGCCTTTATCAGAAGCCGATACTTTTTTCTTTTCTTCCCTATTTTTGTTCAGCCTGTTCTGCATAGCGCATAGCCGGCGCATCCTTCCGCTTGCTTGGCACAATGCGTTTGTCCGCTTTCTGCATCCGCTTACGGTACGTCTGCGGGCTTTCCACATTTGGCAGATACGCGGCACGGTGCCTCCGCCTTTGTGCGATAAGCCCTGTGTATGCAAGAATTGCGGCACTGTTTTTGCCGGTAATTTCTGCCTTCGGTGCGGGCAGAGCCGCAACACTCCGCGCTATGTGCTGAAAGGTATCGTAGGGAATGTGCTCCGCACCATCTTCCGTGTAGACGGGAAATTCGCACATACACTTTTAGAATTGCTGTACCGTCCCGGACACATGATGCGCGACTTTATCCAGGGGAGGCGTATCAATTACACCCTTCCTTTGGCTATGGTATTTCTGATGACCGCATTCTATATGTTGACCGCCCAATTGATTGTGCCCGAAATACGGGAGAAGAAAGAAGAAAAAACTTCGAAACCAAACGAAATGCCTCTGACGAAAACAGAAGGGTTGCAACAAACTATCCTCCGGTTAGAACAGGAAAAAGCCGAAACTGATGATTCCATCGAACAAAAGAGTTTAGGGATTACAATTCAGAGTATGGAAAAAGCACTTGCTGAAGTCCAACGTCAGGATTCCATAGCGGGAACACCCCAATCGGATAACGAACTTGATGACATACTCTCTATTCCTTTTTTTAAGAAAGCGGAAACGGCTATCGAAAGCATTCCTTTCCTTTCGAATGTATGGAGCCTGATGCGGAAATGGGGACACGGGAATAAGGCATTCCATATCCTTCTGACCTTGCCCTTGCTTGCCATTGCCACCCGTTGGGCGTTCTACAAAAGGAAACAACCCGATGCGTTCAATCTTATGGAGCATATCCTCATCCAAGCCTACATTGCTACGCAGATTTTGCTGATAAGCACCCTTGTCGTACCCTTTAACGGAACAGCACATGTAGACGACCTCTACGAGGTACCTTTTTGGTTCATCTTCCTCTTGTTTTGCTGGGATTACCGCCAACTTTACCTTTGCACGTGGTGGAGAAGTTTCTGGAAAACGTTGTTAATGTTCGCTTATAGCTTACTAATTATCATCATTCTTGCTACGGTAGGGGTATTGTTGCTTTGTCTGGCGGAGGGAACTACAAACCTCAGCTTGTAAATCTCGGCGGGAATGTGTGTCAAATTAATTTTGATATAACTTTTTATGAAGCAGAGAAACGATTTTGCTGATGTACAAAACAATTAAGAAACTGTTTTGAATTTCTACGAAAAGTTTTTGTTGGCTTGATGTATCCGTTTTCGTGTGTGCTTTGGGCGATTTTTTGGTCCTTTCCGCTTCTGTTCTTCGTCAGATAGCCCGCTATCTTCCTCATCACAGAAGTGGAAATGCCTCAAAAACTCATCCCAAATCATCGCACG
>CASFRN010000100.1 GCA_949296855.1 uncultured Bacteroides sp.
GGTGCGTTGGAGAACATTGTCTATTGGGAGATGAAGCGTCGCGGATATGACACGTTCATCGGCAAGCAGGACAGCCGTGAAGTCGATTTCGTGGGTATCCGCAGAGATGAGAAGATTTATGTGCAGGTAACCTATCGAATGGAATCGGATGAAACGGTAGAGCGTGAGTTTGCCCCTTTGCTTGCCATCAGCGACCATTACCCCAAATTCGTCGTGAGCATGGATGATGTTTGGCAAGACAATATCGAAGGGGTAAGACACCGGCACATTGCCGATTTCCTGACGGATGGAAATTGGTGAAGCCCGAAAATTGCAGGTGTATTAAGCAGAATGCAACCATTTTTCAAGTGCAAGGTGCAAGCCTATCCTATATATATAGGCTCGCACCTTGCACTGAAATATGTTTCATCATTCCGTAGAATAAAAATGATGAGAAAAACATCTTAGGTTCAGATTATTTTCTTACCTTTGCAAAAGAAAGGTAGCTGTAAAAGCTGCGAAATAAAGAAGTTAGAACAAGGTGAATAGGTGGACTTAAAAATCTGCCATTGATAATGAATTGAAAATCAGGTATAAACTAAAGTGGTTCGAGCTCCAAGCGGATTACCAGAAAATCAAGCGATTATCTAATTCAGATAGTCGATTTTTTCGTGTTTATACGTTGGTTTACCACTCTAAAGTTCGTAAGCGTCCAAAACTGACGTATTGCGAGTTTTAGGTTGAGTGCCTACCTGCGCGCTGTAATCATAAAAAGAAAAGAAGATGTACAGCAGTGAAGATTTTGAGCGGCTCTTCATCCGTTACAAGGGTGAGTCCTATCTGCGGGGCGAGAGCATCCAGACGTTCTGCCACCGCAACAACGTCCCTTACAATCTGTTTGAGAAATGGTACAAGGATACGAGGCACCGTGTGGTGGAGGTTACGGTCGACGGCCGTCCCTCAACCATGGAAGAGGAAAAGCCGGCAGAGGCTGTTCCGCCATCCAAGGGAACAGCCGTGAAGGAAGTGCGCATCCTGTTGGACTTGCGTACAAGCAACGGGCTCCATTTGCGTCAGGGGAACTTAAGCTACGGGGAGTTGAAGCGTCTCGTGGAGAAGCTGGAGGGTCTATGTTAAGCGTGAGCGGTCCTGAGAAGTTCTACTACCTGCGCAATTTCCATGACCTGCGCTGCAAGTATGCCAGGGTGCTGTCTGTCATCCGCCAGCAGATGAACCGCGAGCCCCAGGCTGGCGAGGCTTACATCATGATGTCGAAAGACCGCCGTACGGTGCGTCTGTACAGTTATGACAAGCGTTCGTGCCGCCTTTATGAACAGCGATTCGACAAGGATTACACGTTCATGAAAGTGTCCTGCGAGGATGGCCGCGAGGTGTTCTCCATAAGTTGGGATGACGTGGTCGTGTTGCTTGGCTCGCCTGTTGTCAAAACACTAATGATCAAATAAATAAACCCGTTTTTTGCTTGGCTGTATCAGATGTTTTTTGTACCTTTATAGGGTAAAAGGAATATCGGCATAGCCAGATGGAAGACAAGGAATTCATATTATTAGAATCGGCCCGTAGACTGGAGCGTTGGGAGAACACGCCCCGTCCCGTGCCGGATGACTATGCCGACATGAACAGGGATGAATTGATAAAGCTGGCCGTCTACCAGCGGGAGCGTCTGGAAGAGTCGGATGCCGCGCGTAAGAAGGAACGCGAAGAGAGTGCGGGCAGGATATCAGCCCTTACAGCCCAAGTATCCGAACTCACAGATAAGATTTCCGAACTCACGGAACAACTCCGTAAGAACAACGAGAGCATGTCTGCGATGGCCGGGCAGGTCTTTGGACTGATGAAGCAGCTGCGGGAAAAGGACGAGAAGATTGCCGAACTGCAAAGTACGGTCAAGGTCGGACGCAGGCACTTGTTCGACCGCAAGTCGCAGAAAGGAACAAGGAATAAAGATGACGGAAACCGTCCGACACCGCATACGGACGTAGAAGACGACTTTGACGGCACAGCGGAGTCGCTGCCCTCCAATCTTGATGTTGATGTGGATAACGGGAGCACGGATGTCGCCGGCGGTTCGGCAGTTCCTCAAAAGGAATGCCGTCTTTACCGTTTGGGCAAGAGCAACCGTACGATGACCGCTGACAACCACGTATATCACAAGAGCGACAGGAGCAAGCTTCCCGACGGGGCTGTTGTGATAAGGACGTATTCGAGGTACACTTACGACCAGAAGACGGTCATTACCGAGCATGAACATGAGATAGTTGCCTGCAGGGACAAGGACGGCAGGGTCATGTGTGGCTATTTCCCCATGGAGAGTGAGAAGGACGAGCCCGTCATTGAAAGCGTCCCCGGCACGCATGCCGTCCCCGACATGATGGCCCATCTTGTGTTCAACCGTTTCTTCCTCGACACTCCGGTCTACAGGGAGACGGCGCGGCTGCTGCAGGAAAGGATGCGGCTGTCCCGCCAGACCATAACGAACTGGCTGGAAAAGGGTTCCCGGTTCTTCAAGGGTGTCATAGAATACCTGAAAGACAATTGTCTGGAGAATGACTCCGTTGTAAACTGTGACGAGACGTGGTGCCGCGTGAAGGTTGGCTGCAAGTACAGGAAACGCTATGTCTGGTGCCTGGTGAACAAGGCGGCAAGGACGGCCGTCTATTACTACGAGGACGGTTCCCGTGGGCGGAAGGCGCTGAAGGAAATACTGGAAGGCAGGGAACTCCGTGCCCTGCAGACGGACGGCTACAACGTGTACCTGTATCTCGATGACGAGATGCCCGGCATCGACCATGTCTGCTGCATGGCGCACGTGAGGGCGAAGTTCAAGTACGCCGCAGAGATAGAGCACGATGAGAACGCCGGCAAGTTCCTCGAATACATCGGAAAGCTCTACGCCTTGGAAAGGAGATACGAAGAGGAAAAACTCAGTGCGGAACAGGTGAAGCTCTTCAGGAACTCGGCTGAGACGACGGAAATAATAATAGGAATGAGGAGTCTGCTCGGCCTGATGAAATCCGGAAACGTCCCGAGGCAGGGAAGCCTGATGGAGAAGGCGGTGGGTTATCTCGACCATTTCTGGAACCAGGTTTTCTTATATAGGAAAGACGGGAATTACACGATAGACAACAGCCTGGCGGAACGGTGTATCCGGCCTTTGGCGAACGAGCGGAAGAACTCGCTGTTCTTCGGCAGCGACAAGATGGCGCGTGTCAGCGCGGCCTACCACTCCATCGTGTCCACTTGTGGGCTGCAGGGATACTCTATCCTGGAATACCTCAAGAAGTTCTTTGCCGAAATCGTCGCAGGCAACCGCGACTACGGAAAACTTATGCCCTCGACCATCGGTATAAGTGCTAACAAACTATAAATTTCAACTGGATTTTAATCTTATTTTAGACATCTCGCCTGTAAA
>CASFRN010000101.1 GCA_949296855.1 uncultured Bacteroides sp.
CTTTGCTATGCGGGTTTCGCTCCATTTCCTTTGCAGGCCAAGATAGATTTCGTACCTTTGAGCCTCGATTAGTTGATTTGACATAACAATACAAAGTTAATTAATCGTGGGGAGACGGCGGTCTCCCTTTTTTATTTTTTTGTATTGCTGTCAGAACTCTGGATGAAACCAAATGTGCGGATGAGCTCGTCGGGATGGGTGGTCCCGCCCCTTGCCGCGCGGCGTTCCCCGACCGATGAATCTTTATCCTGTTTGCTAACGAAACGTTGCGTTTCTATTTGGATTCTTCAGACGCAAAGATAAGCATCCGTCCTCACACGTTATGTTATCGCTATGTTATCTTTAGGTTAATTCCAACACCTATCTATAAATGTATTCGTGCCTTTATCGAACGTCCAAATTCACCAATTATGATGAAGATACCTTCGTGTGCCATCGAAGATGCCTTCGTTGCTTCACGAAAGCGTCTTCATTGCCCAACGAAGATACCTTCATAAAACAGCGGTGCCAGACAATCACACCATATCATCGTCTGCCTTGGCGAAGGTAACGCGGATGGTCTTATGGAACGGGATGAAACGAGACACAACGGCTATTACTAATGTTACGATGAACAGCCAGCCTAAGATGTCTTTCAACGCCAACAGGAGGCTTTGCTGCTGAAGGGTGGAATAAAGCGAGGTAGTCGCCATTTGAGTGGCTTCGGCATATCCATGCCCCTGCCCTATTCCGCTGCTCAACGATTGGGAGAACTTCGAAGCAGCTAACGGATCGACCATTGTTATGGTTTCCGACAAGGAATGCATGTACTTCTGCTGCAAGTGATAAAGCGTATTGCTATAAAACGAAGTCGCCATCAGCGGTGCTAATACCGAACGGCACAAAATCAGAAAGAAAGCGTTCGACAAGAGAAACTTCGGATTCAGGTCTTCCACCGCAAACAGACCGAAGGCGATAATCAGCACCAACATCCCTACCCCACGGATGAAGATAGGGAAAAACAACATCTCATACGTGCTTTCGGGCGAAATGGTGAAATAGAGAATACCGAAGAACACGGCAAAGCACCCCATCGCTCCTGCCACCAAGAAGCGAAAACGCCACCTCTGCCAACGGAACCACCAAAAGCAAATGAACGCACCCAATGCATAACCCGGAAGTGCCCATATATAAACAAGGTAGGTACGTGTGGAATCTACCTGCAAGATAGTGGTCATGTAATTAGTGAGCAACGTAGTGGAGGTACTGAAGAACATCGTCAGCATCATATAGAAATAACCCACCACGGCTTTCGGCTGATACAGAGGAGCCAAACTGACGAAAGGCTTCTCCGCCGTCTTCTGCAACCAAATGAAGAAAGCCAGCAGAATCGGTCCGATAACAATGTAAACGCATATCTTAAACGAAGCCATCCAGTCGAGCATCTTGCCATAATCAGCCACGTACATCAGCATCAGCACGCCTACAGCCGCCACCATCATCTCGCGGAAATGGAATTCGGAGAGCGGAATCTTCTCTGCCTTCTTATCCTGACGATAACAGACAATAACCGTCAGGATGCTGATGAGCATCAGAATCATCATGAAGTAATACATATACTTCCAGTTATAATGGTAGGCAAGCTCTGCCGTAAGTACCATCGAAAGCTGGCCGAAGCCGAAAGCCAAAGGGAAGAAATACGAATAAAACTCGCTACGCACATCCTTCGGGCTAAAGATAAAGCGAGCCATACGGATGAACCACAGCATCATGAATCCTTTGAGGAAACCGATGACGAAACTTGCCACAATCAATATGTCAACGTTTTGCGAACGGGCGCACACCCAACTCAGCAGGAACTGCAAAGCAAGATTGAGCACTAACATCATTTTTTCGGGAATAGCCGACAAGACCTTGGGCACAATGGGATAACCGATGGCGAATCCAGCCGACGTGGCATAATAGCCCATCGTGATGTCTTCGGTATTCGTACCCAATGTGTTCGAGACTTCGAGCATACTGCCCGTATACGAACCATTTACCATCAGTACCGGCAAGATAACAATGAACACACTTGCCAAAGCCAGCCAATCGGGCACCCATCGGCGGACAGGCAGCCCCAAACTTCTAACGTCCGTCATTTCCGCAATGCCTCCGTCTCTACCATCATGCCGGCACGCAAATGCCGCATATCTTCATCGGATACATTCTTCAGGTCGATGCGTACCGGAATGCGTTGCTGCACTTTCACGAAGTTTCCAGCCGAATTATCGGTAGGCACCAACGAATATTTCGAGCCGGTAGCCTCGGAGATAGCAGTCACTTCCCCTTCGAAGACCCTGCCAGGCAAAGCGTCTACCTTGATACGTACGGGCTGTCCGATATAGATACTCGTTATCTGTGTCTCCTTATAATTTGCCGTCACCCATTTGTCATCTCCCCGGACCAAATACGAAATGGTCTGACCTGCCTGCACATACTGTCCGGGTTCCAACGTGCGCCGTCCCATATAGCCATCGTAAGGAGCTATCAGGATAGTATAAGACAAGTTCAGCTTTGCCAAGTCGAGGTCGGCTTCCTGACGCAAAATAGTAGCCTGTGCACTGGTGGTACGCTTATTAGCCTCGGTATATTGCGACTGAGCGGCACGCTTTTGCTCCAACAAAGCTTGATAACGTGCTTGAGCAGCCTCGTAAGAAGCCTTTGCCTGTTCGAACTGTTGTTCGGGAATGGATTCTTCCTTCAGCAGCCGCTCGAAACGGTGGTAATCCTGTTCCAATTGCCATAGCTTGGCTTTCGCCTCAGCAATATTGGCTTCCTGTACGGCTATGTTGGCGTGCGATGTCTCAATACCCGAATGAAGCACATCCTGTGCACCACGTGCATCAAGCAAGGCAGCTTCGGCTTCCTTTACCTTAATCAAGTATTCGCTATTGTCCAACACCAACAACGTATCGCCCTTCTTCACATATTGGTGTTCCTTGAAGCGCACCTCTTTGATATATCCCGACGCACGGACATTCAAGGGTGCCACATATTGGTCGATAAACGCATCGTTGGTCACTTCGTAATTGAAATAACGCCAGAAATAAGTAGCGGTCCACCACAGTCCCGACCCTGCCAAGATGATGCAGACCGTATTCAAGATACGGTTACGCATCCGTAATTTCTTCAATCTGTCTCGTTTTATTTTCAGTTCTGCCATAGTTCTTCTTTATAACCAGCTTATATCTTACAAACGCAGATTAACGCGGATTATCGCAGATTATAATTTAATTATTCATTCAATCTGCGTGAATCTGCGGAAATCTGCGTTTTTTCATCATCTCACTTAATTTTGTACCACTTACTAATCACAATCTTCCGCACGCCCGTTCCAGTTGATAATAGGTGAAAATCACCTGCGTGCGTGCCGAAGTCAGTTGCAATTCGGCGTTCAGCCTCACCGTATTCGCATCCAATAAATCGGTCAGGATAGCCAGTTGGTTCAAATAGCGGTTCTGCATGATGCGGTAATTCTCTTCGGCTTGTTTCACCGAAAGCTTCAACGCCTCTACCTGACGCAACGCCTCCCGATGACGAAGAAACGCCGTGCGCACCGTCACCCGTACTTGCTGCATCTTCTGTTCTTCCGCATTTTGGTTCATCAATACAGCCAATTTGGTTTCCTTTACCCGATGGTTATTCTTATACAACGAAGAAAGCGGATAAGAAACCGACAAGCCAATGTTCCAATTATTGTTATACAAATCTGCCATGGTCCGCGAAACGGGACGCGCCAAGGTGTTCGATGCATAAAGCGAAACATGAGGCAAGGACTCGGCTTTTACCAACCGCACTTCATTCTTCGCCTGTTCGGTCTGCTTACGAAGCAATTTCATGGCTGGGTCATTATCGAAAGCCTCAGCCACGTAAGCATCATACGGTTCCAATGCCACGGCACGGTAAAGCAAAGACGTATCAGGCAAAAGCAAACGGTCTTCATCGATACCCAACAAGATATCCAATTGTTGTGATACCAATGCCAAGCTATTTTCGGTTTCGGTCAATGAAAGCCGGTCATTCGTAAGCTGCATTTCGCTCCGCAACACATCGTTGTTCGTAATCAGACCCTCCTTCTTCATCTGCCGGATGTCTTTCAGACGCAACTCCGACTCTTCGATGTTCCGCATCAAGACCTCACGCTGTTTGTACAGGCTGAACAGGCTCATGTATTGTTCTAAAAGGCTGAGCTTTACGTCAGCACGGTCGGTTGCGGTACGGAGTTGTGCCACACGCTTTTCCAAATCGGCTTTCCGGATGGTATAACGGATTCGCCCGCCTTCATAAAGAGGTTGGGTAAAATCAATCGCATAATTCTGCGACCAATCGGGCGTATCGGGATACGTAGCAGCCGACAAACCGCGCTGGAACACAATGGGCTGGCCTATCACCCCTCCATTCAATCCGATTTGCAAATCGGGCAAACGCGAAGCGCGTGCCGTGCGGCTCCGCTCGTGCGCCATAGCCTCATCCAAGGCATCTGCCTGCAATTTCAAACTATTATCCACACCTAAGCGGAACAGTTCGTCTACGGTGAGCAACATTGAATCGGCAGACAAGGCACACTCACTCTCTACATCCATTGCCCCTTGCGCTTCGAGCGACACAAACACTAAGCCCGCCCAAAGCCACCGGTCAAATCTCTTCCAACGCATCACGAGTCAGTTTTAAGTCAGCCAATAGGGTTTTCATCTTCTCCATTCCCACCGTTATTCCCGCAGAGGCATAAATATCATCCAGTGAAGAACGGAGCTGTCCGTAAAACAAAGCCCCTTCCTCACTCAAATACACCCGTTTGTTCCTCCGGTCGGAAGCGTCTTCCAGCCGGTACACATATTTCTTTTTCTCTAAATTCGCAATCAGATTGGACAAAGCAGCCTTCCCCTTGGCGATGCGCTCCGCCAATACTTGCTGGGTAATCCCCTGCTCTTCCCCTAAACATCTTAATACTTGAAGCATCTCGAACGTTATCCCTGCTTCCACTTTCCGTAGAGCACGTTGCACCGAACGCCTGAAAGCCATCCGCGTACGGAACACCTGCAACATCAGCTCCCTGAATGCAGCACTTTCTTTTCCCATAAAAACAATCTTTTTCCTTTCGGGGCGCAAAGGTACGCATTCTTACGGAATTAGTCAAACAGTTGACTATATTTTCTGCTTTACAACATAATTACGAAGGATGACAGCTACGAACGAAGCAGGTCAACAGCTACGAACGAAGCAGGTCAACAGCTACGAACGAAGCAGGTCAACAGCTACGAACGAAGCAAGTCAACAGCTAAGAACGAAAACACTTGTAGGGGCATGGTTTGCCTGCCCGAATGCACCCACGGATACAATAGTTGATGTATTCAGGCGGGCAGACCCCGCCCCTACAGTTGGTACTTTGCGGACATTCATTTAAAAAATATAAATGTCCACATTTCACTAAATTACTTGTAGGGGCGTATCGCATACGCCCGAATGCACACGCTTATCCACGTGGATGTTTTCAGGGCGTATGCAATACGCCCCTACGGTTATCCGATGAAAAAATAGTCCCTTTGCGCCTCCACGTTGGCATAAAAAAGGAAAGAAACAGACAAAAATCACATAACAAACTCCGAAATATGGGATATTTTCAGAAAAATATTTATATTTGAAGAAATAATACTCAGCAAACAGAGCGTCATATTGAACAAAAACGTTATCTTTGCAATGTCTTGGTCTCACATTAAGACCAAGCAGACATATAGAAAGCGTTTTTGCTTTATCCTAAAATCGAAATCTGGAAAATTTTGTACTTAGAAGGATAGAGGCAATATGACGCTCATTCTGTTTGTATGTAACGAGTACAGCCTATGCTGTACCCTCTTACATAGCATACGGCGTGAGTATTGTTTCTTTGTATTCATTTCTAAGTAGGCTTTTTCCAGATGCCCGATTTTGATGAATGCGGACAAGTCCTCACGCCTTTCTTTTGTTCACCCTTATCCGCCGACTTCGGAGGACTTGCAGGCAACCCTTTTACCCTATGAAAACCAAACACTGGCTTGCCGCATGGCTGATGGCCGCAAGCTTTACCGCGTGCGAGTACGACGACAGCGAATTGAAATCGGACGTAAGCAACCTGAAAGACCGCATCACTGCACTCGAAGGACAAGTGAACCAAATGAACGAGGACATCGTATCCCTACAAAACATCATCAACGCTGTAGACCAACAAATCGGCATTACCCAAGTAGAGCAAAACGCCGACGGCTACACCTTGCACTTCACCGACGGTACCAGCATCGACCTGCATAACGGAGAAGACGGGAAAGACGGCACCGACACTCCCATTATCGGGATAGCCCAAGAGAACGGCACGTATTATTGGACTATGACCACCGACGGGGAAACCTCATGGCTCACCGATGACGAAGGGAACAAGCTTCCCGTAACCGGCACCGCAGGAGTTACCCCGCTACTGAAAGTAGACGATGAAGGCTATTGGACGGTGAGCTACGACCAAGGAAACACCTATACACAAGTGACCGACAACGAAGGAAATCCGGTGCAAGCGGTAGGCAAAGACGGACAAAACGGCACGCCGGGAACATCGGGCACACCAGGTAAAGACGGCGACTCTTTCTTTCAAAGCGTGACACAAGACAGCGAGAAAGTCATCTTGGTATTGAGTGACGGCACCGTTATCAACATCCCGAAAGCCAAAGCCTTCGGCATTGCGTTCGAGCAGACAGAAAACATTCCCCTCGATAAAGACGGCATTACCCTGCCTTATACAGTAACCGGAGCCGATGCCGACACGCAAGTGCGGGCATTCGTCTCGAAAGGCAACTTAGAAGTAACGGTATCCGAAGGAAGCATTACCGTGAAACCTACCGGCGAGAATGCTCCGGAAGGAAACGAAGTCATCGTGCTTTTATTCAATAAGGAGAGAACCATCACCACCCTGCTCACATTCGTCATCGTACCGGAAGAATCGGATACAGACGGAGCCACCGAAGACTACGAAGTGGAAGAAGGAATATGGGACTGATCATCACCAACTAAAAAAGAACAATCATGAAAAAACATACCTTATATTATATAGCCCTGTCCGCACTGGCCATGCTGGCGGGATGTAGCGAAGAAGACGGCTTCGGGCTGAAGCCCATAAACGGGAACCGTTCGTTGACCGCAACCATCGAACGTAACGACGCATCGCGTACCGCGGTAAGCGAAGAAGGACAAGTCACTTGGACCGAGACAGATGCCATCGGCGTATTCGGCGCCAGCACCTCGAACGCGAAGTTCACTTACCAATCCACCACCGGCGACGGAAGCACAGCCACGTTCCGCGGCGACTTCCCCGAAGAGGAAATCCTGGAGAAAGCCTACTATCCGTATCAGGAAGACGCCACGCTATCCGGAAACGCCCTCACACTGAACCTTCCATCGGAATATACGTATACAGGCAATAGCGACGCACCGATGTTAGGCATAAAGAACACTGACGGGACATTCGCCTTCAAGCACCTGACCGGTTTGCTCCGCATCACCATCAACAACGTGCCCGAGGAGGCGGAACGCTTTGTCATCACCTCATCCGCAACAACCGATGCGCCCTACATAGCCGGACAAGCTACGGTAGCGGACATCAGCGCGGAAAATGCCATCCTGTCTGTCACCGCTAACGGAAGCAAAGAAATAACCTACCGGTTGGGCACGCTGACCGAAGGCACCGGATTCCGCACCTTCTTCGTCCCCTTACCCGTAGGCGAATATCCGCAACTGAGTGTAGCCCTTTATGCCAAAGACGCTGCAGAGCCTTATTTTACCAAGACCCTTTCAAGTGTAACCGTCCGCCGTGCCGTGATGATTGACATGCCGATACTTGATGCGCAGACCGGAGCGCAATACGTATTGAGCGAGAACACCACCGAAATAACGGAAGATATGGCGGAACACATCAATGTATCTCCCGACGACAACACGACGTTGATTTACGGAAACGGCATTGCGGAAGAAGACGTGCCACAGGTAGGGGATATCCTCTTGGCTAAAATGTCGGACAACTTCCCCGACGGTTTCTTAGGCAAAGTGTCGAGCATAACAGAAAACGGCGACGGCAGCTATACGGTAGCGACCGGCATCGCTTCGCTGAGCGAAGCGTTCGACGAACTGTATGTCAATGAAACCGCTACATTGGAACTGGTGGAAGAAACCCGGTCGAGAGCGGAAGGCAAATCAATGGCTTTCGACATCGAACTGACAAAAGAAATAGAAACTACATACAAAACAGAAGGAGCGCCTTTCTACGCAAAAGGAGGAGCCGAATTCGGATCCCAATTTGCCACTTATATCTCCATCGATAAAGAGAATAAGGTAGACCGTGTCAACCTGACATTCGTCAATTCGTTTACCATGAAAGGGGAAATAGGCTTGTCGGGCACGTTTCCAAGCGCGGAAGAAGCAGGGGAAGCAAGGGTTCCTTTGGCTGAAATCAAATTCAAGAGCATTCCGGTAGCCTATGGAGTGATTCAAATCAAACCAGTCGTTGTCCCGGCACTCGTGGCAAACGCGAAAGGGACAGCGGAAAACAAAATCGGGTTTGAAACCAAAATCATGCACATCAGCGGTGCCGAATACGTAAATGGGAAATGGAATACCGGTTCAAACCGGAAATCCAACGGAGGCGACAACAAATCGCCTTGGAAGTTTGAAGGAGGATTCAACAGCAGCCTGACCTTCAAAGGGGAACTGTTCGCAGGCTTTGCCTTCGACCTTGACGCCAGACTGTATAACCGCGAAGACATGAAAATCGGCATTGGGACACAAGCCGGCATCAACCTGGAAGGCGAACTGGAAGTGAACGACGAAAACTCCGAATCGTTGGAACAAATCCTTTCCGAAGCCAAGCTGACTACCTCGGTAGGCATCAACGCCTCATTTAAAGCGGACGCGTCCCTGTTAGTCCCTGGCGATTTAGAGGCCGAATGCGAACTGTTTGAGTTAAAACTTTGGGAGCGGGAAATCCCCTTGCTGCCCTTCATGCAAAAACCGACCGCCAACGTAAGGACGACACAAGACCCCGCCACCGCCGAACAAGCGTATCACACCGATGTAGCCACCGAAGTGCAAGGGCCGACATTGCTGGAAGGTGTGGAAATAGCGTATGCCCTCGAAAACGAAGAGACGGGCGAAGTGGAAGCCATATCCGAGCCTACCGCCTATAGCGGCGACTTGGAAGGGGAAATCTACGAAGGCGAAATGCCGCAGGATGCCGTCGAATCGGTGGAAGCGAACTTCGACCACATCAAGAAGAACACCACCTACCGGATTTATCCCGTAGTGACCTCTACGGCCTTTACGGACGTGGTGAAAGGCAACCAAGTATCTCTTTCTGAAAAAGACGTAAGCATCAGCACCGAAGCCACTTTTGCTGAAAAACTGCACATGATGTACGAAAGCACAGGCGGGGATGACTGGATAAACAATGAAGGCTGGGACGAAGACGGGAAATCCATCCTACCCTTAGTATATGAAGACGGACACAGACATGGGTGCTATGGAGGAAGGAGACATTCTGTAAATGGACAAGAGTGTTATGATTTCGACTTAACCCTCATTTCCGCAACTCTTTTATCCTCTCATGACACGACAGTTTTTTTGCGATTTTCATGAAAAGTCTGAAGACTTCTGTGTGTCATGAGAGCTTGGGTCGTACCTTTCAGGCATAACTTCCCCTTACCCCACAAGGCA
>CASFRN010000102.1 GCA_949296855.1 uncultured Bacteroides sp.
CTGAAAGCATCTAAGCGCGAAGCCTTCCGCAAGATTGGATTTCCATGAGGGCTGTCAGAGACGATGACGTCGATAGGGCGCAGGTGTATAGGCGGAGACGCCACAGCCGAGCGCTACTAATTGCCCGGTTCTTTCGCCAGCTGTGCGTTGCATCCTCCGGGGTCTCCCTGTGGGCATTCCGGTTGCTTGTCATGCTGTCCGTCCTTTTCAAGGCATTGATGACATTCAGGTGGCTACGGCACGGGGGCCCCACCTCTTCCCATCCCGAACAGAGAAGTTAAGCCCCGTCACGCCGATGGTACTGCGCAAGCGGGAGAGTAGGTAGCCGCCGTCTTGAGGTCCGTCCCCACACTCATCGGGGACGGACTTTTTTTTGTGCATATAGCTGTTTTATATCAAGTTGTTTTTGTATATTTGACCGGACTTAATTGCTTTATGATATGGATACAATTCTTCCTTATGCATTGCTTTGTTTCACTTCGTTTTTTACATTGACCAATCCATTGGGGACAATGCCGGTGTTTTTAACGATGACAAACGGTTTGAATGATAAAGAACGTCGGCGAATCGTAAAGCGTGCGACTATTATTTCTTTTATTATTTTGATGTCGTTTACTTTTTTCGGTCAGTTCTTGTTTAAGTTCTTTGGTATTTCAACGAATGGCTTTAGAATAGCGGCGGGCATTATCATTTTGAAGATAGGGTATGATATGTTACAGGCTCGATATACCAATACGAAATTAAAAGATGAAGAGATTAAGACTTATGTGGATGATATATCTATAACGCCTCTTTCTATTCCGATGTTGTGCGGGCCTGGGGCAATAGCTAATGGAATTATTATGATGAGCGATGCTTCTACATGGGAATTGAAAGTTGCGTTAGTGGCGGTTATCGCAATTGTTTATGTGCTTACTTATATTATTCTTTGTTTGTCTACTCGATTGGTTAAGGTGATAGGTGAGACGGGGAATAATGTCATGATGCGTTTGATGGGGCTTATCTTGATGGTAATAGCCGTAGAATGTTTTGTTAGTGGGATAAAGCCTGTTTTGGTAGATATTATTCATTCTTCTATATTATAAAGGTATGGTTGCGGTTATTTGGGAAGGCATATTTGGAAGTGTTTTCCATGTCTTGTATTTGGGAGTGATATTAACGACCATATTCGTGGTTATTCTTGATAACCGCAATCCGGTGAAGACAATGGCATGGATATTAGTCTTGTTTTTCTTGCCGGTAATAGGGTTGGTCTTTTATTTCTTTTTCGGGCGCGATACACGTAAGGAGCGTTTGATAAGTAAGAAGGGATATTCAAGGTTGAGCAAGCGTCCGATGGCGGAGTATCAGGCACAAGAGGCATTTCATGATTTGGACAGGAAGAATGCTTTGGTTTTGTTTTTCCGGAAAATTAATAATGCTTTGCCTTTTGATGGAAATCAAGTGGATGTGTATGCCGATGGGTATGCGATGTTGCAGGCTTTAATGCATGAGGTTAGCTTGGCAAAACATCATATCCATATACAATTTTATATATTCGAGAATGATCCGGTGGGACGTTTGTTGCGTGATTTATTGATAGATAAAGCCCGTGAGGGAGTAAAGGTGCGTTTATTGTACGATGACGTGGGGTGTTGGAAAGTGAATCGGATGTTTTATGATGAGATGTTGTGTGAGGGTATCGAAGCGCAAGGTTTTTTAAAGGTGCGTTTCCCTCGTTTCACCAGTAAGGTAAATTATCGTAATCATCGGAAAATGGCGGTTATTGATGGAAAGGTAGGCTTTATCGGAGGGATGAACATAGCGGAGCGTTATTTGAAAGGTGTTCCGTGGGGGATATGGCGCGATACGCATATACGGATTAAGGGAAAGGCGGTGTATGGTTTACAGACTTCTTTCTTGGCCGATTGGTATTTTGCCGACCGAACGTTGTTAACCTCTGCCGAATATTTTCCTAAAATGGGGGCAGAAGGTAATGTCGTGGCTCAAATCGTGACTTCTGACCCGGTGGGAGAATGGCATGATATCATGCAGGGGTTGGTGAAGGCTTTGTGTTCGGCAAAACGCTATTTTTATATCGAAACGCCTTATTTGCTTCCTACGGATGAGGTGATTACTGCCCTGCAAACCGCGGCTCTTGCCGGCGTTGATGTCCGTATTATGTTGCCTAAGCGGGCGGATGCTTTTATCATTCATAAGGGTTCTTTGTCTTATTTGGACGAATTGATGCGCGCTGGTGTCAAGTTTTATCTTTATCGGAAAGGCTTTTTGCATTCCAAAGTATGGGTATCCGATGATGAATGGGCGTCGGTCGGTTCTACGAATATGGATTTCCGTAGTTTTGAGCATAATTTTGAGGCGAACGCATTTCTTTATGACAGAGAAATGGCTTTGCATCTGAAAGGAATCTTTTTAGCGGACCAAAAATTTTGTTTCCCGCTTTCCCGCAAAGTGTGGGGCAAACGCTCGCGGAAGAACAAGATAACCGAGTCCGTCGTGCGTTTGCTGGCTCCTTTACTTTAGTTTAGCGGAAAAACGAGAAGTTCACGCTTCCATAGTGCCGGTGTTCGGAAAAATGCGGATGGCTCTCGAAACTTAGGTCTTTCCCGTGTTCTAATACGAACAGGCCACTGGGCTTGAGCAATTCGTGTTCGAATATTTTGTCGGGGATGCCCGCTAGCCCGGGTAAGGCATAAGGAGGGTCGGCGAAGATAAAATCGAATTGTTCCCGGCATTTGCTGATGTATTTGAATGCGTCTCCTCGTACTGTCCAGCACTTGTCGGTTTTTATTTCTTTCATCACTTTGCAGATGAAGGCATAATGCTGAGGGTCTTTTTCTACCGACACTACCTTGTCGCATCCTCGCGATAATAGCTCAAGGCTGATGCTTCCCGTACCGGCGAACAGGTCGAGGGCTGTTATTCCATTTTCGAAGTCGAAGTAGTTGTTCAATACGTTAAAGAGGTTTTCTTTGGCGAAATCGGTGGTAGGGCGTGCTTTGAAAGTGTGGGGCACGTCAAACCTGCGGTGTTTGTATATTCCACTTATTACTCGCATATCAGTAAGGATTGAATGTCGAAAGGGATGTTTTCCGTAATGCTTTCTGGAGCGTCGGAAGTGCCCGTCCGAGGATTAATAATAAAGATTTTCCGTATAAATTGTCTTAAGAAGCCGATGAGTCCGTTCCGTTCTTCTTTGGATAGTCCTGTGAGGTATAGCTCGTCCTGTTCCACATCGTATCCAAGCTGTTTCCAAAGGTTGAGCAGGTAATACGAGCGGTCTTCGTTGTTGTTTACGGGATAGGTGTTGGAGAGTTGTAATTTCCCGTGTTCAAAGCAAAACACTTCCATGTTGCCGGCGTGCAGGTTGGCGTAGGTTTCCCGCTCTCCTTTTTGCTTGCTTAGCATGGTGAGATATTCTAATTGAGGGCTGACCGTAGCGAAAAAGCGTGCGTGAGGGAAATGTTCGGATAAGAATACATGGGTCAACTTGTCGATGGAAAATAGTACCACTACATTGCTGTTCCCTAAGATGTTGCATAAAACGATTTCGTTGTTCTGCATGGGCAGGTTTTGGTAGAAAACCGTTTCCATTTGTTCGTCTTCGAAAAGTTCGAGCGGAACGGTTGTGTAGCGTAAAGTATGAATCAAGATATTGGTCTGGCGGTATCCGGCATTCAGTTCAGGTGTTTGCGTCAAGAAGCTTTTTACATTGGCCGCCATCGAGCGTTGTGCGTTTGCCGGAGTATGGCGGAAGAGCGTTATGCTTTTTCCTTCCGCCGGGTGTACCGCAAAAGAAAATCCATCCGGACTAAGGCGGATGGATAGCATATTTTGCTCCGTATGGGTTAAGTCTGTATCTTTTTTCGTCGTATTCATTCCAAATATCCTGTTTTTAGTTTATATTCGTGCGTGGAAACAACATTTATAGGATAAGTATGTTAACTATGCAATTAGCGGAACAAATAAAGCGAAATTTTTTTAATAAACCAACTTCTGAGCAGGAAAACACGATGAATTTATTAGCGGATTTCCTTTTATCGCCTGATTCAGACGGTGTTTTCCTCTTGAAAGGCTATGCCGGTACGGGAAAAACCAGTCTGGTGAGTGCGTTGGTGAAGACGTTGGACGAGTTGAAGCAAAAGTGTATCCTGATTGCTCCTACGGGGCGTGCCGCTAAGGTATTCTCGCATTATGCGGGGCATCCCGCCTATACCATTCACCGGAGGATATACCGCCAGCGTTCTTTTTCGAACGAATTGGATAATTTTACGATGAATGTTAACTTGCACCAGCATACCTTATTTATTGTAGACGAGGCTTCGATGATTTCCAACGAGGGCTTGTCGGGGAATTTGTTCGGGAGCGGGCGTTTGTTGGACGACCTGATACAATACGTGTATGGAGGGCAAGGGTGCCGGTTGATATTGGTAGGAGATACCGCCCAGCTTCCTCCGGTGGGCGAAGAGGAAAGTCCGGCTTTGTCTGCGGATGTATTGAAGGGATATGGCTTGTCGGTGACGGAGCAAGTATTGACTCAAGTGGTGCGCCAAAAGCTCGATTCGGGTATCTTATATAATGCAACAGAGTTGCGGATTCAGATGGGCGGGGATTGTTTTGGAATGATGCCCCGCATCCGTACGGAGGGTTTCTCGGATGTGCGCAGGATAACGGGGGCGGATTTGATAGAGACTATCAATACGTGCTACGACCAAGCCGGAATGGATGAGACTATCATCATTTGCCGTTCGAACAAGCGGGCTAACCTATATAATAATGGTATACGGAACACGATTTTGTACCGTGAAGATGAGTTGAATACGGGCGACATCCTAATGGTGGCAAAAAACAATTATTTTTGGGGTACCGATGTGAAGGAACTGGATTTCATTGCTAACGGAGATATAGCCGAGGTGCGCCGCGTGCGGAGGATACACGAAATGTACGGATTCCGTTTTGCCGATGTGCTTCTTTCTTTTCCCGATTACGGGGATATTGAGTTGGAAACGAAGGTATTGTTAGATACGCTTCATTCCGATTCGCCCGCACTCACTAAAGAGGAGAGCGACCGCCTTTTCTACGCCGTGCTTGAGGATTATCAGGACATCCCTACCAAGCGCGAACGGATGAAGAAGATGAAGGCAGACCCGTGGTACAACGCCCTGCAGGTGAAGTATGCCTACGCCGTGACCTGCCACAAAGCGCAAGGCGGGCAATGGAAGCGGGTTTTCATCGACCAAGGCTATATAGCCGAAGATATGCTTACTCCCGACTATTACCGTTGGCTTTACACTGCTTTCACACGTGCTACCGAAACCTTGTACTTGGTGAATTTCAAGCTGGGAAATGAGTGAAGAGAGAATACATTTGACTTCGAGGCTGGGTTCTATTATCTTTGCGGATGTCTCCCTTTTACGGTTTCCGTCCCAAAACCGTATGTTTTTGGTTCGGAAACCGTACGTTCTTGGTACGAAAACCGTACGGTTTTGGGACGGAAACCGTAAAAGGAAGATAACAGAAAACAGATTGTTAACCGTTAAAAATCACATCTCCATGAGTGTACTTTTCGATTTCATGCCTTGCCTTCGAAATAGAAAATTCCTTCCGAGAGGCTGCCGTGTGCAGATTGGGAATATCGGTAGTCGTATTTAGAGCCCCACAAAAGAATGAACTACATATCATCCATAGACAGCCCTTTGTAGGAGATTTTATACCCTTTGAACTCGCCCGTAGCACGCAGGAAAGCTGCTGCCTTATGCTTCAGTGCCTCCATGTCGATGTTCTCTGCCTTACGCTTCACTTCGAAAAACGAGGCTTCTTCGTTGAGTTCGTTCTCGGCCACAATGTCGATTTCGTTCTCACCCTTACGGTCCCACCATCCGCCGATGCGTGTGTAGGCTTGGCGTCCAATCAGCATACGCCTGAAATAGCGTTCGAGCATCAGACCGCTGAATGTCTCGTAGTCTCGGTTGATTATCGTCTTCACGCTCTCGTAGTTCTCTATCTCCAGCATATAGCTGTACTTGTAAATGAAGCGGAACCAGAACGTGAAAAAGTTGTCTTCTATCGTATAGCGGACATTCTTGGTGGAACTCTTCTCAAAGAGGGGTTGCTTCTTGGCGATGAGTTCATACTCGTTTTCCAGCTTGGTCAGGTATCCGCCGATTTCTCTGCCTACCACGTTCTCTATTTCCGAACGTGAGGTCTTGCCTCTCGCTATGGCCGACAGAATCGAGAAATATACCCCGTAGTCCTTACCGAACTCCTCGATAAGGATAGCTTTACCTTCTCCCAGAAAGATGGAATCAGCCTTTATGATGTGGTCAAGCATGGCTGATTTGGTCGTTGCCTCGGCATCCACAAGCAGCTGCACATATTTGGCCACGCCGCCCGTAAAGGAATACAGGGCCAGTAGGTCTTCCGCCGTGTGTCCTGGATGATATTCCGTGAGAATTTCCTTCAGTACCGCCGGCGTGAACGGGCGCACGGTCATAAAATGTGTCTGCCTGTTATACAGCGGTTCCTTCTTGTCTTTGAATATCTTCGTCATCATGGAGTATATCGAGCCGCAGACGACAAGGTTCATGCGGGCTTTCGGGCTGTATATGTCCCAGATACGTTGCATATCGCTGTACACCGACTTGTTTACGCGGAAGAACTCCTGGAACTCATCAATGAACAGCGTGATGGGACGCTCTGTGGAAAGTTTCATCAGGAACTCGAATACATCGGCAAAATGCTCCGCCCGTCCCATCGTGGGAATCCCCAGTTTGCTCTCTATTTCAACCCGGTAATCTTCGCACAAATCTCCTTCGGCCTTGCGGGCAACGAAGAAATAAAGGATAGGTTCGTCCTCGTATGCTTTCCACACGAGGTATGTCTTGCCAATACGGCGCCGTCCTGTCACTACCGTAAACTGGGCGTTGTCTTTCGACATCCTGCGAATCTCACGCAGGGATGCTGTTTCGTCTGTCCTGTTAAAAAATCTCATATCCTTAATCTTTTCTTCTTATAGTTTACGAAACAGTCATTTCCGAAATGGCTGTTTCGCTACTGCAAAGATAATGTGTTTTTCATAAAAAAACAGGCGGTTGTCCTAATTTTATTTCCCAAAAGCCCTTTCCTTTTGTAAGGCAATCCACACACTCTTTTCATTTTTAGTCTGTACGCATAGCCCTGTTCTAACATATTAGATTCTCCTTGTGATAAGTATATCAAGAATGTATAGCATACATAAACAGAAGCCCCAGAGAAAAACGAGCATTTGACTGCCCGAAAAAATTGTTTTTTGCATCTTTGAAATAAAAGCATTGGTAGGTTTAATCTGCGACCAGATAAAATTTCGTGATTCGTTTGATTATTTCATAGTTATTATTTACATTTGTGCCAGCAAGCAAAGCGAAAGCGTTTGCGGCTTGCTATTTTGCGGGAAAAATATTGTGAGAAGCGTCATGCTTCATTCTTGTTCTTGAAAACCTGAGAAATTTTCACGATGTACAAGGATGGACGTTGGCGGTTCCCACGCTGTATAGCGTGGGTCTGCTGTCTATTACCATTGTACGTTGGGTTTTCTCAGGACCTTCAGAAACGTGGAAATAGCACGCAGTTCCACGCTTGAACCAAATATTGCAAATTAATCACCTGAATATCAAATATTAGCATAGGGAATTATATAGTTATGATACCATATAGTTCCCGATAATTGTAAGTATTAGCCTATTCTTTTTTGTGCAACCTCTATCGCATCGTGTTTTAATTCGTCTTCATCCTCTACCGCATCTAATACTTTGTCTGCTAACCACAGAGTGAGAAGTTCATTCTTATCCACCTTAAAATATTCAGCCAATTGTATTACTTGTGTTCGTTTAGCTCGCCTGTCTCCGCGCTCTATTTTGCTGAACATCGGTGTATCTATCTCAAGCAGAGCAGCCAATTGTCTTTGCAGCACTCCGTGCTGTTCTCTTAACTCTTTTATTCTTTCTCCTAATAACATACTTCTTCAATTTACGAATTTGACATGACTTAATCGGATTTCATTATCCGCTATAATATGACGGAATCCGTTATAATTTCCGCTATAATTGGGGATAAACCGTCATAATCTTCCGTTATAACTATTCTTTCAAAAACCATGTTCGTCCTTTCGGATAAATAAGGTTATCGGTACTTAACGCACTAAGTATATCTCCTAAAAGTCTCAATTGCTGTCCATGCGTCTTAACTTGCGGCATTACATCTTTGACATATTCATAAATGCTATCACGTTTCGCTCCATCTGTGCCGGCATTCTTAAGATACTGCAAAATCATTTGTTTGATTTTCTCCTTATCAAGTCCTTTTTGCTTAGTGTAACCTTGCAGTTGACGAGTAGCTTTTGCAATCCCTAAAGAGATTGTATAATTGGGGGCTTCGCCCTCAATGAGCCCTCTGTTCAATAAATCCTGTGCAATGTCCTCGTGAATGGTTCTGCCCTTTTGGATGGTATCTAATGATATGCAATCCCACAAGGTCAGTGAATTGTTGGTTTTGAGCAAATTGGTGTATCTTTTATTTATCTCATTGCCGTAAATACGTACCGACACTTTTCTGTTTTTTGCATCAATTTCATAATCCGGCATTGGAAAATGACGACGCCATTGTTCATTGAACATCTTCTTTATGCCTCTACTTACTGTA
>CASFRN010000103.1 GCA_949296855.1 uncultured Bacteroides sp.
ATGCCGTCCAGCAGACGGTCAAGCGTGTCGCCGAATTGGGCGACCAGCGCATGGCTCTTGGTAATCATTTCGCTCATAGCTACATTGGATTTAGTGGATATTTCTATTAGGTAGCCGGATTTTTTCGTCTGTTTTCTACGGGCTTGACGATGCGCATCACGTCCTCCGGCTTGTAAAACACCTTGTGGTTGATTTGCGAATAAGCCAACGTGCCGTTGTCGCGCAACGTCTGTAAGGTTCGCGGACTGATGTTAAGTTGTCGGCACACCTCTTGGTTGTCCATCCACCCGTTCATAGACTTGCCGCCCCGCTTGGCAAGGATGGCATCCATCCGTTCCGTGAAACGGCTGAACTTCGCTGCCATTTCCTCAAACGCCTCTTTCTGAATAATCAAAACTTCCATTGTCGATACTGTTTTTAATGTTGATACTCGGTTTTGCCTGCAAAGTAAAGGGGTATTGCGCATCAAACAATGGGTTGGCAGTTTCGTGGAAGCATTTGGCAGCGATTGGCGTTTTCGTAGTTATTACAAAACTACCTGCGCCCGATATTCATTCGGCGTAACCCCTGTCGCCTTCTTGAACACCCTCGTAAAATGTTGAGGGTATTGGAAGCCAAGGCTGTATGCTATTTGGCTGATGGAATGTGTCGGGAGCAATAGTTGCTCTTTGGCAAGGGAGATAATCTTGTTTTGGATGCACTCCAAGGCGGTTTTGCCCGTTTCTTTCTTGATTAAGTCGCCGAAATAGTTGGGCGAAAGGCAAAGCTCGCTGGCGCAGTATTTCACGGTGGGCAATCCTTTCTGCAAGGCATTGTCGCCCGTGAAATAGTTGTCAAGCAACATCTCGAAGCGGGTCAGGATGTCGCGGTTGGCATCCTGCCTCGTGATGAACTGGCGTTCATAGAAGCGGAGGCAATAGTTGAGCAGCAACTCGATATTGTTTGCTATCAGGCGTTTGCTCAATCGGTCGATGGAGTGTTGCAGTTCCTCTTGTATCTTTGTCAGACAATCGATGAAGGTGGCGCGCTCCCGTTCCGAAAGGTGCAACGCCTCGTTGACTTCGTAGGAGAAAAAGGTGTATTCCTTGATGTTGCGTCCGAGGTTCGTACCGCAGATGAGGTCGGGATGAAAACATAGCGCATAGCCTTGGGGCTGGAACTCCTCGCCCGTGTCCTCAATGCCGATGACCTGCCCCGGAGCCAAACAAACCACTGAGCCTTTTTGGTAATCGTACCGCTGACGGCCATAAATTAAGTCGCAATTCTTCTCATCTTTCAGAAACACCACGTAGAAGCTAAACGTATGCCGCATGTGCCGCATCGGTTTCGCTTTCGAGAGGTCTATCACGCTCACCTGCGGATGCAGGGTTTCCACGCCGAGCATATCGTCGTATTCCGTTACCGTTTCTATATTTAATAAAGTCTTTTCCATATCATTATCATTTGAGGATTGCCAATACAAAGGTAATGAACTTCATCGGCTTTGCCATACGCAACGATGTAAAATCGGTGTTTTGGTGAAGTATATCCGTGTTTTATATCATCCGTCACAAAGTGTTGATTATAACCAAAATAAAAATCTGTGGATATGTGAAGACCGTCCGTGTTTTGTATAATAGTGAACCGGGAGATACCGTCTAACTTTGCAGCGTGAACAATAAACAGATAATATAATGAAACAAGAATTAGAAGACCGCATGGCGTTGAAGGATTTAGTAGACCGCTATGCAACCGAATCGGACAAGAACAACCAAGATTATTATCGTGAAATCTTCCGTCCGGATGTAAAACTGAAAGTGTATTTCGGTGAGAAACTGGGTATGGACATTAACAATGTGGAAGATATGATTGCTCAGTACAAGGCATTCGGGGCGGCAAAGGCTTCGTTCCATCAAAACGGACAGCAGGTGGTAGACTTCGTGGACGAGACCCACGCCAACGGAATCTGTTATGCGATTGCAACGTTGGTTACGGAAGAGAATGGAAAAGACAAACTGACATTACACGCCGTCCGATACTATGACAAATATGTGAAAATGGACGGGCGTTGGTGGATTGCAGAACGTGAACAGCATTTTGTCTATTCTTCCGTGCCGCCGTTGGTCTAACTTCTAAAATTGATGATATGAAAAAGATTATCCTATCCACATTCGCCCTGTTGCTCGCCGCATCGGGAGCAATGGCACAACAAAATGACGGGCTTCCGGGCGTGCCGCAAACGGAAAGCTATGTCGTGACACCGGTCGATACAGCAAGCGGCGTGATCGTCCGCAAGGTTTCATTCCTGCGAAGTAATAACATCGTATTAGTAGGCAACCTTTTCCTGCCGAAAGATTTTGACGGGGCGAAACGCTATCCTGCCATCCTCAGCATCCACCCTGCTGGAAGCGTCAAGGAACAGTCGTCTGGGCTGTACGCCTACCGCTTGGCAGAGAACGGCTTTGTCTCCCTTGCTTTCGATGCTGCCTATGCTGGGGAAAGCGGCGGCACGCCCCATTGGTCAGAGGCTCCTTATGAACGGGTGGAGGACATCCGCTATGCCGTGGATTATCTGGTTACACTTCCTTTCGTGGATGAGCGGCGCATCGGTGCGCTGGGTTTATGCGCAGGAGGCGGATATGTCATTGCCACTGCCCCCACCGAGCGGCGCATCCGTGCCGTTGCCGGAGTGAGTGCCGCCGACATCGGTGCCGCCAACCGGGAAAGCTGGCTGCGCGGACGGAGCGTGGAGGAACAAATCAGACTGCTGGAAGATGTGTCAGAACAGCGCACCCGTGAGGCTCGTGGCGCGGAACTGATGAAAGTGTACATGTGTCCCGAACCGGACGAAAACACCGCACCGTCCTTCCGCGAGGGATATGAATACTACCGCACCGCCCGTGCGTGGCATCCCCGTGCCGACAACTTCTACTTGCGTCGCAGCCAAGCCTCTAAGATGGCATTCTCCGCCATTGAGAACATCTACCTGCTGACACAGCCCGTGTTGCTCGTGGTAGGCGAGAAAGCCGATTCCGAATGGCAGACGGAACGCTTCTACAATGCCTTGCCGGGTAAGGAAAAGGAGGTGTTCACCGTGCCGGGCTATTCGCACATCGACCTTTACGACACCCCCGGAGCCGTCAATCCTGCGGTGGAGAAACTGACGGAGTTCTTCAAACGCACATTGAAATAACACCATTATGAAACAGAAAATAGTAACACTGCTCACGATGCTGCTTGCCACATTGCCAATCACATCGTGCGCACAAAACCATCAAAGAAAGGAACAACGTATGGAAAATAAGAAAACACTTGTGGCGTTCTTCTCACGAGCCGGAGAAAACTATGCCGTTGGGTACATCGAGAAAGGCAATACCCACATCATTGCCGAAATGATTGCCGCAGAGACGGGCGGCGAACTTTTCCACATCCGACCCGTCACCCCTTATCCTGATGACTATACGGAATGCACGGAAGTTGCCAAACGGGAATTAAACTCCAACGCCCGTCCTGCCATTCAAGGCGATGCCGCAGTGGAGGATTACGATATCATCTTTATCGGTTATCCCAACTGGTGGGGAGATATGCCGATGCCCGTATATACGTTCATTGAGAAACATAACTGGCAAGGCAAGACCGTTATTCCGTTCTGTACCCACGAGGGTAGCGGATTGTCCGCCACGGAAAACAAGTTGAAGTCCGCCTGCAAAGGCTCTACGGTGCTGAAAGGGCTGGCGGTGCGTGGAGCTACGGCACAGAACAAACGGGAGCAGGCGCGGCAAAGCGTGAAGGACTGGTTGAGCAAATTGGATGATTAAACCACACGAAGATGAAAAATGTAATGATACTCACCGGAGCCGGACAAATCGGAATGGCGATAGCTCGGCGCATGGGATATGGAATGAAGATTGTCATCGGAGATAAACGGCTGGAAAATGCGGAAGCGGTTACAGACACGATGAACAAGGCAGGGTTCGATGCTGTTCCTGCTGAAATGGATTTGTCAAGCCGGAACTCTATCCTCGAATTAATAAACAAGGCACAGCAATACGGAGAGATTGCGATGCTCGTCAATGCCGCCGGGGTTTCTCCCTCGCAAGCCTCTATCGAAACAATACTGAAAGTGGACTTATACGGAACGGCTGTCCTATTGGAAGAAGTGGGGAAAGTCATCAAGCCGGGCGGCGTGGGCGTGACGATTTCCAGCCAGTCAGGACACCGTCTGCCTGCGCTTACTTCGGACGAAGAGAGGCAGCTTGCCTGCACACCGACCGAGGAACTGTTAAGCCTCGAAATCCTGCAACCTCGCAACATCCGCGATACGCTCCACGCTTATCAATTGGCGAAGCGTTGTAACGTGAAACGCGTGATGGCAGAAGCCGTCAAATGGGGCAAGCGTGACGCGCGCATCAACTCCATCTCGCCCGGCATCATCGTCACGCCGCTTGCCTTTGACGAGTTCAACGGACCGCGTGGCGATTTCTATAAGAATATGTTTGCTACGTGTCCGGCAGGCCGTCCCGGTACGACAGATGAGGTGGCAAATGTCGCCGAACTGCTGATGAGCAATCGGGGAGCATTCATTACAGGTGCGGATTTTTTGGTGGATGGTGGGGCTACGGCAGCTTATTTTTATGGAAAGCCAATGTAGCAAACAAAGATTCTGTAAGTATGGAATATCCGGCGCAAATAACATCTTTTTTATTCATATAATATATAATATTTAACCCGTCTTTCTGTCAAGAATTAGTCAAACGAAGAGGTAGCCAAAGACACCCCGTTTTCCCGTTGGGGACAAACGGTATCCTCATCGGGGACAAACGGCATCTTCGTCGGGGACAAACGGCATCTTCGTCGGGGACAAACGAGGTGCTCGTGGGGGACAAATGGGAGGTTCGTCGGGGACAAAAGACAACATATTGTTTGTCAATTGGTTGCAAAAGCATTTGACAAAGAAGGACGAAAGACACAGAAAAGGAGGTTTGTATGATTTTTTGGAAACGAGTACAACAAGCTATCAACGACCTGTGGTATCCCCGCAGCGTCACCGTGGGCAAGCCTGTCGAGACGCAGGAACTTGCCAACCGCATCGCGCGCGAATCGACCGTGTCGCCCGCCGACACCCATGCCGTGCTCCGCGCCTTGCCCAACATCATGGCCGACTTCATGAAAGAAAGTCGTGCCGTGCATTTCGAGGGACTGGGCTGGTTCCGCTATACCACCGTCTCTGCCGGAAACGGCGTAGCCACGAAGGAAGAAGTGAGCAGCGACCAAATCACCGGCCTGCGTGTGCAGTTTACGCCCGACCGCACTCGTAATATGAGCGGCGGCTATACTCGTGCCCTCATCGCAGACGAAGGCATCACGTTCATGGAGTGGCTTGGTAAGGAAAGCGACGAGACCAAAGTGCCCGAAAATGACGATGATGAAGGGCAGACGGAAAATCCGTTGGGATGAAAACGATAATTTATCCTACGATATGATTAAAGTATAAAACCATTGGAACACAAGAAACTGCATATAAAAATATCCGCATTGGTACTCACAACAGTGGCGGTCATCGCAAGCATGGCCGCCATTTTGGTGCATGAACGAGAGCGGATAAGGGAGATAGAAGTCGAGTCTGCCGAGATAAGGCAATTTCGCCGCGACATCAACGCCACCCACAGCCACATCATCCGCCTTGCCACCCTCGGCGAGAGCGTCATTGGCTGGGAGAAAGCCGACAGCATCCGTTACCGTGCCCTCCGTCTGCACACCGACAGCCTGCTGCAAGCCTTGAAGCCCCATTGCCGGGACTATGTACGTCCGGCACAGATAGACACCCTGCGCACCCTCTTGGCGGAAAAGGAAGCCCACCTGCTGCACCTGACGGAAATCCTTGCCCGTCAGGACGAGGCGGACAGCCTCTTGGTAAATCACCTGCCCAAAGTGGCGAAACGTGCCACCTGTCTGCACACCGTTACGCAGAAGAAGAAAGGTATCGCAGGGCTCTTCGGAGGCAAGAAAACGGTGCAGATACTGCCCTCCGCCAAGGAACTGCACCAGTTCAGCGACAGCCTGATAGCCATCCAACAGCGGCAGACAGCGGA
>CASFRN010000104.1 GCA_949296855.1 uncultured Bacteroides sp.
ACTTGCGACTGGCGGCGCACTTCTTCCGTCACATAGTCGCCAATCTCCTGCAAGGTGGCTTCACCCTTGCTTTCCTGCAACTTCTTCAACAGGTAATAGGTGAAGAGACCATGCCCTTTCTCTTTATAGGGATAGGCCGTTTCGTCGCCCGAAGCCGCACTGAAGATGACCATGTTGCCCTGCGGTTTCTCCGCTTTGGCTTTCAAGGCCACACCACGTGCCGAAGCCAACATGTCACCATCGCGTCCTGCACCGCTGAAGCAGGCATCCAGGAATACAATTACCGAATTGGCATTCAGTCCCGCCAACTCGGAATAGAGTTTGTTCAGCGAATAGCACACTTCCGTCTGTTGCCCGTTGGCGTCAACCGGAAGAAGAAAAGCGTCTTTGGTAGCTTCATTGGGCACACCATGTCCCGCATAGTAGAAGATGACATTAATCTCGCCCGGGTCGTACACCTTGGCGATGTTCTTCAAGTCCTGTACGGCGGACAACATGATACCGTAGGAAGCGTTTGGATAGTAGCGCACATTCGTTTCCGGCAATCCCAATGTCTTGCGGCAATACTCGCCAAACGTCTGTCCGTCGTTTTGCGCCATGGGTACGGGAGCCACCATACTGTAATCCTCGTTGGCAATGATATAAGCAAAAGTCTTGTCGTTCACTTCCTTGCTTTCAGGAATGTCCGTATCCACATCGGATTTGCCCACCGACACCGTCGCCTTGCTGCGTCTGACACCCGAATTGTTCGAAGTATGCGTCTCAGCCACTAAATTAGAAGTATCGATAGCTCCGAAATTCATATCCACTACAGTCTCTGTATAATTCAACGACTCGTCTCCGTCATAACGATACGTATTACCCGTAGGCGTAACGAACGTCAGGCTGGACAACATCAGTTTATCGTTATTGATGTAGAACTTGGGATCCTTGAACTGCATTCCTGCCCAACTGCTTTCGAATACTTGCGCCTCGTTGTTCTCGCGCGGCACAGGCACAATCAGTTCGCCATACTTTGACTCTACCAAGAATACACGGTTTTCAGCGTCGTACGGTTTCAGCAACATATCATTGAAACGGATGTGGGCCGTATAAGTCTTGATGTAATCCGCCTCAGCCTGTTTCAGCAACTCTTTGATTTTAGCGTCACGCGTCTCTTCCGTCACACGGGTCTTGTACTCGTCAATGGTCTCATAAGGGTCTTTGGCCTGCCAGCGCTCAATGCGGCTTTCCACATACTCCTTGGCATATTGCGAATAACGCGGAGCCTCACCCATGGCAGTAGCGGTGGCGTTTTCCTGACGGGTTACAGTACCTGTTGAATACGTGGCCTGCGCCATGTTCTGCATAGGCGAGTCCTGCCGCACCTTTTTACCTGAATAAGCCATCAGCGAAGGCATGGACGAAGTCTGTACCGTCTGTCCTCCTAAAGAAGCGATTTTGTTGTTGACAGCCGACAAGCGGTCCGTCTCGCCCATACAGCTATATGCCGTGGCCAATGCTTCCAGGTATTTCACTGACATGGGATCCGAAGCGACAATGTCCTCCAGCGTAGCGGCGGCGGCAGTGAAATACTCCTTAGCCTGGCGATCGTGCTTCTTGGCCGCACTTCCTTGTTCCATACTCGCCTTGTTGTAATTCAATACTCCTAAGTTGTAATAGTTTAAAGCCACGTGACGTGCCACGTCCAAACTGCGTGGATTGGTCCTGCGCAGTTTCAGATACGTATTCAGTGCCAACTGGTATTGCTGCGTATCTTCGTACAGTTTGCCTTGGATGTTGAGCAGCGTGTTGTCCTGCGGTTTCTGCGCCAACGCTTTGGTGACATATTTCTGCAAGTTCGCATTATCCTTGCTGTCTATGCAGGCGTTGATGGCCATAGACAACAGGTTGAAGTCAGTGGGATAATTGCTCATTGCCTCGTCCAGCACGCTTTTCGCCAAATCGAAATTACCGATGTTCAGACATGCTTTAGCCATATACGTATATACATCCTTCCGGTTTTTAGCGTCACCCGTATCCAGATAGGCACGGAAGTAAGGGATGGCCTTGGCATAATCGCGGGCGTTGAACGTGCCCGAAGCGGCAAAATAGGCCATCGTGGCAAAATAATCGTCACGGGTGAACGACTCACCCGCAAATGCTTTCATCAACGGCACATCCATATAAGCCTGGGCAAAGATAAGCGCGTTCTGCTGGTTTCCACGTTGGGAATTGTAGACAGCGCCATGCTGTAAATAAGGATAGATGTCACGTAAAGCGCTTTTGGCTTCCTGATAAGCGGCTGTGCCCGCCTGTGCCGATGACAAAACGGAAACATATTCCGTATAACAACGGTATAAAGCGGAATAGACATTCGCCTTGTCCGCACCCTCATTGTTCAGACGGACAAACTCCCGATAAGCGGCCGCAGCCTTGTCCGTGCTTTGGGCTGAAAGCGGCATACCATACAGGCAGCAAGCCACCAACACCCCGAAAAATAACAAATTCGACTTCATATTCATTCAGTTTGTAATAGCTATATTGAGTACAGAGACACGAAAAACACAGAATATTTTTTGAAAAAACAAGAAACCCTACCCTATGCGTTCCGATGTCTCTGTTTTCAATAATTCCCAAATCATTCTTCCTCGCCCCTACCCCGTCAGAACGCGTCAATGAACGTAAACTCCACATTGATACGACGGAATTCACCTCCCCGGCCTTCGGTCAGTTCGATGTAATAACGATAATCCGTACTCATTGTAGAAACTCCGGACACGTTGGCATTGATGTTCTCCTTCACGCCTACAGCGCGCAGGAAAGCCAGTTGCTCATTCTGCGTAACACCAGTTTCGCGCGTGACGGTTATCGTGCCCAAATCATCGTTCTTATACACAGGCTCATTCTCAAAATCACCGTAGCAACCGTCGTAAGCTATCTTGCCGTTGATAGGAAGCGCATCCGCCATACCGGTTATTTTCACCGCCAGTTTCTTACCAGGCTTCACATAACGGGCAAACTCACCCTCGAAAGCCGTCTTCACCACCGACAGCATGGACGAAGCGGCACCCGATTCTTCAGCTTTGTATTTGCCCGGTGCAAAATCTTCCTGTGCCGAGAAACCTTCTTCCACTTCGTAAGAGAAGTTGATGCGGTAGTTCATGATCTTTTTCCCACTGGCATCCACATCCGAAACAATTTTGGCATCCACCGTGATGTTCGTATGGTCCGATATGGTGTTCTGACGTTTGGCGGCATCCACCACTTGCTCCTTGATGTCCTGCAACTTCATTTCTTCCATGTTCTGCTGTTGTATCAGTTCCAAAGGCACAAAGCCCGTGTCTTCCTTCAGGTAGTCCAACGAACGGCGATCCCGGTTATCGAACACGTAGGTCTTTCCCGACACCTTATTATATACATCCGCATATACCAATTCGAATTTGTCGTTCTTGGTCAGACCATACTTCGCGTTGCGAAATTCCAAGTTACCCGGATTCATAAAGTCGTTTACCTCTTCCTGAGGCACACTCAAGTAAATGGAAGGCATAGTATTGAAGTTGACGACCAGCATACCTGTCTCCGGATTGTAATTGCCCAATGTCACTTCGGAACGTCCCAACAAATTTTCAGCCATCCGGGTGGCGATTTCCTGCTCAAAAAGTTTCATCTGCTCCATACGTGTCTCGTCGTTCACACGTAAGTTGTATTCTTCCAGTGTCTCACCGGGCATCTGCTTCAACCAGGTGTTCATACGTTCGTTCAGCTCATCGGCCAGCAGCTTGGTGTAGTAAGGAGCCAGTTCGCTCATCAGCCGGTACACAATGCTTCCGGCAGTGTTATACGTCAGGAAAATCTGTTTTTTCCCGTCCCTCACAAAACGTGCGTCACTGGTTCCTCCATCCGCATTGTCCATGTAAGTACGGTCCGTAGGATCCAACACATTCACTACAGCCACGCGCTTGTCACCACTCACCACGGCCATGTATTTACCTTCGGGATGAAACGACATGCCAAGTGCTTCGCCCATGGCATCCATGCTTTGCATGATGAAGAATTCCTGTGTGTCATAGGTAGTCAGCAGTCCATCGGCGCTCAGCACGGCAAATGTGGTGCAATCGTCCGAAAAAGCGATGCCGTTGATGCCCGTATCCAACTCCAGTTCCTTGCGGAGTATCTTGTCCTCCAAGTTCCACACGGCAAGCCGGTTACCCGAAGCGGCCGCTACAAAATAATTGTTTTTACTGATGACCAGCATTTTAGCGGCAAAAGGCATTGGCATGGTATCAAGCGGTACATAACGACGGGCATCATAAGAAAGCAATTCTTTGTCCGTGGCAATGGCCAGCCTGCGCGCATCGGGACTATAACAGATGGCACCCGCACCTTCCACGTCCTCAAACTCATGCAGTGTCTTTTTAGCCCGCCACAAGTCATACACCGCCACGTGTGTCTTTTCTCCTTTCGCGGACAGCACGGCAAACGAAGTTCCCGAAGGATTGACTTTCAATGAAACAACTTCACCCGACGATGAACTCAGCGTCAGATTACGAAGGTTATACGTTTTCTTGCCGTTGTAATAATACGTAGAAAACAGATAATTGTCAATGCCTTCCGGCAACACTTTCTGTTTATACACATAGTCTTTCTTCATTGGTTTTTCCTCTGTCTGCGCACTCAAGGATACGCAACAGATGCAACTGAACAATGCGATAATTATTTTCTTCATACAATCCTTTTATTAGATTTTGTTACTTTAATCTACCGACACATTTCATGAGTAATGCGCTCATAAATAAGTGCAAGTAAATATAATCATATAATTTCTAATAAAAAAATGTAAATTTATGTCCAACAATTATTAAAAAGAAAATTGTAATTACAACCGAAATGCGGAATTTGGACTATATGGAATTATTTTGTCCTATCCATTCGATTTCATGTCCTAAGTGGATTTCAATTCTATTACATTATATGCTTTTATTATTTTTATTTTTAACATTTATTTAAGTTTCGCAAGTAGCTTTATTCCGTTTTCTTCTCTGGACATAGCTTTTTGATGATAGCAATTTTTTGGTTATCATTAGCAATCATCCGGATGATTTCTTCTTCATCTGCCGAAAACAAGTCCGCGATGGCAGA
>CASFRN010000105.1 GCA_949296855.1 uncultured Bacteroides sp.
ACCTTCTTGAAGGTCAGGTCGGCTTTAGGGTCCAAGTATTTCATTATGTTTCTTGCCTTTTATGGTTAATTACTAATGCAAAGATAGTCATTTTCCGCCGAATGCGGAAGCGGAAGAAGGGAAAAGTGAAGCGGGACGCACGGTTCTTTCATTTAAAACGCGAAACGGGTGTCCGCATTTTAATACATACGTTGATGTTTTCGGGCGGGCAGACCCCGCCCCTACGGGCAAATGAAAAAGGCGTGCATCAGAAGCGCAATTGCTATTGGTTTCACAGTGCTTCGACGGTTTCAAGCGCAAGGCCCGTGATTTGGGATATCAGGCCGGGAGCAAGGCCGGCAGCTTTCATGGCACGAGCGTTCTTGAGGCGTTCCTGCTCTTGACCTTTCTCCATGCCTTTTTCCATGCCTTCAGCAATGCCTTCTGCTTTACCTTTCTTCATGCCTTCAGCAATGCCTTTTTCCATGCCTTTTTCCATGCCTTCAGCAATGCCTTTCTTCATGCCTTCAGCAATGCCTTTTTCCATGCCTTTTTCCATACCCTCCTTGTATTTGCGCGTGGCACTGTTAATGAGAGTACGCTCCACACTGACGGCATCCCAAAACTGGTCGTAGCCCTCAAGCTCGGCATCGGTGAAGGCAGACTCTTCCAGTTCGCTCAACGCCTTGTGCACCTCTGGGTTGTCAAGAAGCTCTTGGGGAGCCTGGCGCGTCTGTTCGCTTATCTCCGTCAGGTAGCGGAGCCACAATACCTGCATCTTCTTTTCACCGTAATTGTGAGGGGTGAACTTGGGCAGTTCCACGAACACCAAGTGAAGGCCGTCTATCACCTTGTCCGTATACTCCTTGTGGACCAGGCGGTAGTAATGGTAATACTTCGGTATGTCGGGTTCGAATATCTCGTTCACTAAGTTCAGCGAATAAACGGGCTGGAGCAGCTCGTAGTCGTATCCCTTGTCCAACTGACGCACATAAGCCTTCGAGGCGTTGAAAAGCACACGGCTCTTGAACTCCTGAGACCAGATCATCTGCATCTCTACGATGAACTGGCGGCCGCAGCCGTCCTTGCAGCGCACGTCCACGATGCTGTTCTTCCGCAAGGGGTTTTCGGGAACCATTTCCGAAGGAAGGTATTCCACGCTCACCACTTCCTCCTCTGGAGTTTCGAAAGGAAGAAGCGCGTTGAGAAGGCTTATCACCAAGTCCGGGTGCTCGCCGAAGACCTTCTTGAAGGTCAGGTCGGCTTTAGGGTCCAAGTATTTCATTATGTTTCTTGCCTTTTATGGTTAATTACTAACGCAAAGATAGTCATTTTCCGCCGAATGCGGAAGCGGAAGAAGGGAAAAGTGAAGCGGGACGGACGGTTCTTTCATTTAAAACGCGAAACGGGTGTCCGCATTTTATTACCTGTAGGGGCAGGGTTTGCCTGCCCGAATGCACACACTTATCCACGTTGATGTATTCGGGCGGGCAGACCCCGCCCCTACGGGTGAATGGAAAAAGGCGTGCATCAAAAGCGGAGCGGGGCGGCTGCCTCCGCTCAGGAGAACAGCCGCCCCGCACATTCAGGACTGCAATTGTCCATTGTCAATTGCCCATAGTTAATCCGCTTCGAGGTAGAACCTGCCGGCTCCGCTCTTCACAGTGCCCAGGCTGATTTCGCTATCCAGCGGATAACGCTTGCCGGTCTGGCTGTCTACCAAGGTCCAGCCTTGCCATGCATCGCCTTGCGGGTCGAAGCTCAGGCTGACGCTGCCTTCCTCCTTCAGGTAGAAGCCTACGGGGATGCGCTTCTGGCTGTTCATGCGCTGGATGGAGAGGGCTTTCCCTCCGGCTACGGTATAGACCGCCACGCCCGAACCTTCCTCGCTGCCTACCAGCAAGGTGGCGTCTTCGCGGGCATCGTAGTCATCGCTTGCGACAGATGAGGGGACAACTACACACGATGCCGAACAGCCGCGGGACGTTGCGGTAAGGCGAAGTTGGTTGGGGGCTGCAGCGGTTGTGGAAGTGGAATTTCCTTGTACTAACATTTCATCGCTGAGTTCGACAGCCAACGATTGAGCGGATGCACCGGTTTGCAGGAACACGGCTTCCATCGGGGCTATTCGCGTGATGGATGATGTCGATGCGCCGTTACTGATGGTCACATAGTCTTTTTCGTTTTTATCGTAAACCAATACAGACGAAACGTTTGTGTTTTCAACCAAGAACTGCTGGATGTCGATATGCGACATCATCGGGTTGCCGAACAAGAAGAGATTGCCCGAACTTTCACGCTCAAGCGTAAATTTCAAGTCCGAATGATTAGCTATGTCTACCATAAACTGTCCCGTTGTGCCGACACGTTTCCCGTTCATTCCGCTGACCGTTTTCACGGGATCATTGCTGCTTGTGCTGTAGTAATTGTAAGTGTCAAACGATTTCGGGAAATGGAAATGATAAGTTTGTCTGCTCGCGTCATTTCCACTTTGCCAAGCGTCTTTATCCACCCGGAGGGCAAATCCTTCCGCCAAGTCGTAAGTGGTTTCCACCGAATTGAAGGTTCTCGACCAGTCGGTAAGCTGAAGCATGTCAGATACGATGGTCGGGTCGTCCGTGTTGTCGTAATCGTCACCCGAACGGCTTAGTGTCTCGTTCATCACCTTGCTATCGCTGTTCCACAACCGTTGGTATACATAGGGAGTCCTTCGTTGTTCTTTATAAGTTTCCGAACTATTGATTGCCGAGAAATAGTTATCGAATGCCATAGCTCTAATCTGTTCCCACGCTGACCAATTAGCGGCAACAAACATATCGCCGGTAATGGTTGCTTCCAAAGGCATGGACAACAAGTGATAGTAGCCCGATTCCAAGTTCATGTCGATGAACACTTGCCCGCCGTAGTTCAATTTGTGCTGTCCTACCAGTTCGGCTCCCGGAGCGAAATAAATATTATTGCAACAATACGGTTCATCATAAATCTCAGACCTCGACAAACCTTTTGTTAAATCGGGATAAGACGCCACTCCATTGAAACCTTCGGGAATACCTAAAACCGTTGAGGCTGTAGCATTCGGCGATGGAATCACCACATTGGTACAGCCCCAAGGCACTCCGTTGCTCCAGTTGTCCCAATCGTTCCAGTCTGCACTATAGCCTAACCATGTGGTTTCTAAGGGATGGATAGAAAAAGGCTCAGTAGTAAAATCTATATCTTGATCTACGGTGACATTATAATAACCTGTAGGCAACGAAGCTAAAAAATTAGGGTTATCAAGAACTAATTGATTGCCCTTCTTTCTTGCCGTTGCGCGCATATCTGCGACATCATCGTATGACAAGTTATTAAACACCAAATTATAAGTATTGTTTTCCACACCTCCCTCTATCGTGAACTTAAGCTCCGTTGCAGAACAAACATGTTCAGGAGAAACCGTCAAACTGGTAAGGTCTGTAAGCAGTCCGTCTTCTACACAATCCACGACACCGTCACCATCATAATCCGGACGAAGGAAAACACCATATATTTTAAAGTTATCCAATGCATTAACTCCACTTCCAAGAACTAATTTCAGCTTATTAATAGTAACATCATTGGGAGGTATTACAGAAACATAAGATCTATCGCCCCCACCTAACAATTTAACATCAAGTCCACCACCTGATACTGATTCGCCCACTTGTTGATCATCATTGTAAGCAAAAACCTGCATAACGCTTATCAATTCAATATTGGCGAGTGCTGTTACATCTGACATAATAAAACCTATTTCTTGTCCTCCTTTTATATTATCAAAAGTCACTTCCACTTCTCTTTTTACCCCTACATCTGCAACTTTTACAAAAGATGCTGCACTTTCACTGTCTCCGTCTACAATATTACCTATGCCCGTTATTACATCAATGGCAGTAAGAAGCCCCTCTGTATTGACAAAAGCTTCCGCTCCGTAGTTTGCATTGGTAATAAGCTCCATACATTCTTCACCCGGATTAGCACATTCGCTGGATGCTTCATCCCAAAAAGCATAATAAATGTTTATATCTTCCCCAATCTGCAATCCCAATGTACCTCCATACCACAACTCGATACGATCAAATTGCTGATCCGTATCAATACTTATACGTGCCAAACTATTATCACCACTATTGCCAATCAAACCAAGCGAGACACCATTATTATTAAAAGCAACCTGATTTTCAACTTCTTGTTCTCCATCATATAATTTGATTTGCATAAACTTTAGTACATCTAATTCCAAGAACTCATTTACACGATTGATTACAAAGCCAGCACGAACAACTTTTTTTTCTCCTCCTGTATTTACATTAATTTTTTGACCGTTAACAGCTTTTACTCCTACTATACCTCTATTGTTTATCAAATCAATAGTTGCTGTATTTGCTGTAACAAAATCTCCTGTTTCTTCATTAACGAGAGCTGGTAAAAGTCCTTCATACCCTTGTCCAAAAATAGAAATACCCCATTCTTCCTTAACAGCATAGGCTTCCCATTCATCATCTTTGCCGCTTTCGTTTGTAAGCGGATTATTACAATAAGTTTTTATCTTTGCCTTACGGGTAATCGTTGCCGTACAAATAATAGGATCTTTGTTACCTTCTTTGTAAGTAGCTTGTACGATATAATCTCCTTCCACATTCATATTCTTCAACAGATTACCTTCTATAGTTCCCATATCTTCGGTTGCGTTAGACGGTCTACCAATTACTTTATATTCAACCGTTGCATCATTATCAGGGTCAGCGAAACGATAGTTCGGAACATATACAGTGGCATCAGCTAAAGTGAAATAAGAAGAAACATCCACTACAACCGGCTCGCGAATATAAGCATAACGAATGGATGAACCTCCCACAGATATATTGACACCACCCATAATAAATTTTAATTTAGAACAATCCGTACAATCATCCGGAATGCGCATGGTAGTCCAAATGTCCCCACCACTACCAACTTTTACATCAAGAATATTTGTAGAAGAATAACTTGCCACCTTGTCTCCAGCATCATTAAATGCTTCTAAAGCGTATGTACCTGCTATATCAGCACCAAAAAGCTCCCAATATGTTGTATAGAATCCTACTTCAGCCCCACTTGGTATCGTACGTCCAAAATCGACTGTTACAGAAGAAGCATCGACTAAAAATGTACCAGGACCATTTGTAAGATCATCATCAATCAATTTATAAACCGATCCTGGGTCACTTGTCCAGTTTGGTTCGGTAGGTGCTTTCACTTCGTTATTAAAATAATCATAACTTAGTTTATATTGATCCATTTTATCAGTTCCAACATTGATTGCAGGTATTATTGGATTCTCTCCTACATATGCATACAATATTGACAAATTATTAAACAAATCCACATTTACGCCATTTCTTCCTAAACGGACTTCATCAAAAGGTTTTTTGGCTGTACCTTCTACCACATATATTGATGTAGCATCTCCTCCTGTAATGCTTCCTAAACCTATATCTATTAATCCTGACGAGATTGTGAAAGCAAAACTATCGCCTGTTTCTTCCCCATCTAAATAAGTATCCACCCAAAGATCTCCTAATACATCAACTGATAAAACACCACCTACGTTTTGTAACACAACCCCCACTTTTTGCCCTTCAGCATATGTATAATTTAAGTCACGGATAGAAACTATTTGATTTAAAGCGACATCAAGCCCTAAAACACTACTGGGAGAAAATGCATTCGTTAAATCTGGATCAACTAAACATCGTGCTGCTTCTTCATAGGCTTCAACATCTTCGGCATCGTAAGTACCTAGGGAAACCAAAGCTTCAGACATATTATTTATCACTCTTCCTCTTCCTACCAACGGCACTCTGCGTTTAGCAGTCCAGGTACCATCACTATTGCGCACCAATCCGGCGCCTCCGTCATTAAGTGTTCCATCCGCTCTTGTTATGTCTGCTTTTGTTCCTGCCGAAGGCAACAGATCCTCGTCTTTGCACGACGGGAAGAAGACGGTAAACAGTAAGGCGCAAAGCAGGGCTGCAGAGAGCCGGCTTTGCCATTTCTTTGCACGCTGGGACGCTTGGCGACCCGAGCGTGCGGGGTCTTTTGGTTTCATAAGTTTATGTTTTTCGTTCATTTGTTTTCGTTGTTTTAAAAGCTTGCCATATCCCCGGAAAAGTAATATATACTGCAACCGCCGATGAATATATCTTCTAGAGCCGATAGATATATATTACTTTGCCGATGAAGTATATATTACTTTTCAAGGGGGGGGTATTTTATGGTTGATTTAAGTTGCGGTCTAATATGAATTTATAGTTGCAGTCGATGATAGCTTGGATGAGTTGTTCGTCCTCGGTGAATGCCCCATTATCATCCGACAAATCAATAGGAATGGTTACTATACCTGTGTAGCCACGTTGAAGATCGGTATTTTCTATTGTGGTACAAACTTTATTCCCTACGTCAACATCATCCATAAACTGTACTCCCCAACACTTTCCTTTATCTTCAAAATTGAAAATATCGGTATTTTCTTTTACATTTCTATATGGAAATAAATCCACTCTTTTTCCATCAACTTCTAATGGCTCTTCGTCTTCTGGATTAAAATATCCCCCATATACACCTATATTTTTTTTGATTGGTATAATCTTACCTTTAAAAGTTGTGATTGCAGCATTTGTAATGTCTTTTAATGTTGACCATTGACCTGAGAAATTCTTTTCTAAATAATTATTAAGTCGTTTTGCATCTGTTCCTCTGTGATTTACCCAAATAAAAACAAATTCACCAGCATCTAAAACCGATTTTACACTTGAGACAAACTCTTGGCTTATTTCATCTGGTATTTTATATTGTTGACCCAATAATCCGTCTTTCTCAAAAATCTCATTCATGTCAAATGCCCGTATCCCAAGGTTTAATAGTTTCCCAAAAGCTTCTTCTGTTTCTTCTATTTCTTCTCTATTGCATACATATCCCGGAATAGACATTTGGGTAAGCTTTATATTGGGATCCAATTGTGAAATCCAGTTAGAGCTGGTTTTAGCATACGGTCCTATATCCGGCAATTTGATATGAATCTTATGTTGCGCTCCTAATTTACCGTTCAGTGTAGCGACAAAATTGAAATTCTCGGCTGTATGGATTCTGATTTTTGTGCCATACGTATCATCGGTAGGTATCGGTGGAAGGAAAGCCATCAGATTGATGGTTTCTCCTTCCGATAGAGGAATGTTGACTTTATTTTTGCTTTTATTAACAAACTGTATGTGAACGGACTCTGTACCCCGACCGTAAGACCCACTCGCTAATTTTCCAAAATTTTGTGCACCGTTATCACCATTGGAGATATTCTCCACATGATAACGGAATTCGCCATTCACTAAATAATTGGGCATCAAAACGCTGACACCGGTAATGGTAAGCGGCTGAATGATGCCTGTTGCCACTTCATAGCCTCCGGCTTCGATGGTGATATCCAATGTAGTCATAATCGGGTCGAAATCCAACAAAACGTGGTCTTGGGTACGCTGCATCTGTTTTCTTGCCATCATATAGGCATTTTTCATATCCGGATGAGCCACATAGTTTTCTATTCTCCCGAAATCTTCTGCAGATTCGTTTATAGTACACTTTTGGTTCGTAACGTACTCCATACAGAATATCCCTTCACTTGCCGGATTACTTTTGTCCCAAACTATCCGCTCGTATGGATATGCGCCATAAAAAGTATGAACTAAATCTACTCCGTTATTTTCTACCCCCCAAGTCAACATGGGACCGTTGGGGGCAATCGTACCATGATAATCATGCTCTGTAGGCACATGAACTGTATATCGGGCACTATGACCGTCGAGTGGAGGTTGGTCCAGCCCTTCTTTCTCTCTTAATACAGCCTGCTCACAATAAATGCCGATTTCATCTCCATCCACCCAATCTATTTGAGCATAATCATCACCTTCTTCTTCTGGTTCATATATCGTGCGCGATTGTGAAGCATTGACACTAAATTGTATCGCTTCTCCCGGAACACCGGAAAGGACTCCTGCCTTTTCTTCATCGGTACATCCGCCGGCAAACAACCCTGTCATAAGCAGGGCTGTTTGCCACAAATAATATTGTTTCTTCATTAATGATTTTTTTTAATTTCGTTTATTGATTGTTACCAAGTAGTCTCTATGCTATTCTCTGGAAAATCCTCAGATATTTGCGGGTCGATATTTACATGACGTTGCTTACCTACGTCTTCGCCCGGCTTAACACCTTCAATGGTCGATGTCGCACAAATCCCGTTTTCCATTTCCACTCTCGTCCGCTTGGTGGCGGGAGCTTCATACTGTTCTTTCAATAGTTCTTTCATATAGTTATACGTTTTTAGTTGTTTATGTTTAAATGATTGCTTTTGTCAGGGTAATTGCAGACTACACATCCAGCGTGACAAAGTCCGTCACGTAAATATGCAATCAGCCTTTCTGCTTGCCGTAGCCGTAACGGTAGCCGTAGTGGCCGTAGTAGCCATAATAGTGATAACCGTAGCGGTGGCGGTAGTCGGCACCGTTGAGCACCAATGCCATGTTGTGCAGCTTTTGTTCCTGGTAGATTTGTTCGATGTCGGGCAGCTGGCGGCGGTCCAGTTTGCCGGCACGCGCCACGAATACCGTAAGGTCGGCTATGCGGTTGGCTATCGTAGCATCGGCTATGATGCCTATCGGCACGCTGTCTACCACGATGTAGTCGTACCGCCGGCGCAGTTCGGCTATCAGCCGGTCCAGCCGCTCGTCCATCAGCAGTTCGGCAGGATTGGGGGCAATGTTGCCAGCGGCTATCATGTCGAACTTCTCCTGAGGCTGGATGATGTCGTCGATGGCAATCGACGCGTCTGCCAAGTAATTGGTCATGCCCCGTTTCTGCAGGCGGTAGATGTGGCTCAGCGTGCCCCGGCGGATGTCGAGGTCGATGAGGATAACCCGCTTCTTGGCTTGCACGAAGCTCATGGCAAGGTTGCTCGATATGAAGGTCTTCCCTGCCCCTTCGTTGAGCGAGGTGAAGGTAATGACCTGCATGGGACGGTCGTGGCGCGCCATAAACTGCATGTTGGTGCGCAGGATGCGGAACGCTTCTGTCACGATGTCGCCCTCGCTTCCGTACACGGCAGGCGCCTGGCGGTGTTTGCCTTTCTTCCCGCTCTCGCGGTCTAAGGGTATTTCGCCTAAATAGGGCACGGTAATCACTCCCTCCAAGTCCTTGCGGCTACGCACGCGGGTATCCATGAAGAGCAGGGAGAGGCACCACAAGGCAGGCACTGCCAACCCCATGAGCACACCCAAGAGCAGGATGCGGTTGCGGCGCGGAGCGATGGGGAAATCGGTAGCCTCGGCACTGTCGATGATGCGGGCATTGTTGTCTGCCATGGCTTGCGAGAGGGCGTTCTCCTCGCGGCGGTTGAGCAAGAAGAGGTAAAGCGACTCCTTTATCTTCTGCTGCCGCTCGATGGAAAGCATCTGCCGCTCCTTGGTGGGGATGGCAGCCACCCGGCTCTGCGCGCGCCGCTCGCGGCTTTGGGCATCGGTGCGCTTCACGTTGATGCTCACTATCAGGTTGTCTACGGCACGGATGATGTTCTGCTTGGTGGCACGCAACAGGTTGTTCAACTCTTCTACCACGGGGTTGCTCTCGCTGCTTTCGTCTGCCAACTTGTCGCGCTGCAGCTTGGCGGTGTTGTAGCGGGCTATCTGGTTTTCGATGTTCATGTCGCTGATGCCCGTATTGGCGGGAATCAGTTCGGTGTCGTTCTTAGGGTCGGTGAGATAGTCTTTGATGTAGCCCGCCAGGCGCAACTGGGTTTCCAGTTCGAACGCATCGGTGTTGTATTTCTGCGACTCGCTCATGTACATGTTGGCAGACGCCTCGATGCTGACCACCTGATTCTCTCTTCTGAAGGTTTCGAGGTCGGTCTCCACGTCGCCTAACTCCTGGCTGATGATGATGAGGCGCTCGTTGATGAAGTTGGCAGTATTGACCGCCACCTGATTCTTGTCTTTCAGGGCAGCTTCGTTGTAGACGGCTATCAGGGTGTTTATCACGTCTTCGGCACGCTGGGGCGAACTGTCCTTGAGCGAAAGGGTGAGGATAGACGCCTCGTCTTCTTCCTGCCGGATGCCTAACCCGCCTTGGTAGGCAGCGGCTACGGCATCGACGGGCGACTTGCGCACCTTGATGTCTACGCCTTTCCAGCGCGGCGCAAAGAAGTTGGACGGGGTCACCACTATGCGGCTTCCCTCGATGGTGAGGGTGTCGTTCAGCTTCACTTCCCATGCCTGTTCTTCATCGGCTCCCTCGAAGCCGGACACGATGGCGGTCTCCTTATCTTTCAGCGTAAGGGTAAACGCCAACGCCTGGGCGGGAAGCGCGCCGGGGAAGCTCACAATGACGGGCGAACGGGTGTAAAGCTCGTTGTAGCGCAGCCCGTCTTTCACTTGGTAGCTCACGTCGGCATGAATGCGCTGCACCACCTCGCGCATCAGCCGCTTGGAGCGGAACTGCAAGATTTCGTTCGCTACGTTCACTTTGTTCACCACATAGTCGTAGCGGTCCAGTCCCGCCGCGGTAGTGGTTTTGTTGGAAGGATCCTTGATGATGACGGTAGCCGAGGAGAAATAGGTGAACGGCGTGCGTGCATACCACAGCCATGCCGCTCCTCCGCAGATCGCCACCGAGAGAAGGAACCATTTCCACTTGGAGGCAAAGAATGCCAGCAGGTCTATTACGTTCAGTCCCTGCTCGTTGTTTTTACCGGTAGAAGTCATTCGGATAGTTAATAGTTAATAGTTAATAGTTAACAGTTAATAGTTACTTTATCGCCCAGAAGATGGAGCAGATGGCAGACGTCAGCGAAATGAGGATGGTAGCCACCTGCCAGCCACGGTCCTCACCGCTCTTGCGGCGGTACTTCGGCTCTACATAAACGATGTCGTGCTGCTGCAGGTAGTAGCAGGGCGAATTGAAGATTTCCTCGCTTCCGATGTCGTGCATGAACATCTGGCGTTCACCGTCTATCTCGCGGATAACCATGATGCGGTCGGTCTTGGCTTGCGCGGTAAGGTCGCCCGCCTTGGCTATCGCGTCAATCAAGGTCACTTGGTCGCCGTCGGAAGTGAAGGTGCCTGTATGCCCTACCGCTCCCAACACGGTGTACTTGAAGTTGAGGAACTCGATAGACACCGTAGGGTCTTTGATGTAATTGCCCGCGATAATCCGGTTCTTAATCAGTTCGGTAGCTGCGCGCACGGTCAGCCCTTCCAGGTGCAGCTTGCCGAGGATGGGGAAATCGATGTTTCCTTCCACATCTACACGGTAGCCTTTCTCCTGGCTGGCGGAAGTGCCGGCAGAGGCTATGCTTCCGTCTGCCGTGAGCCGCACGCCTCCTCCCTGATTGAAGGGCAACGCCAGTTCGGGCAGCTTGCTGTTTACCGTAATGGCGAGGCGGTCGTCCTGATGGATGATGGCTTCGTATTTCTCTACGACCGGATAACGTGTATCGGTCTCCATATCCCGCAGGTAAACGAAGTGTTTGCGGGACGCGCACGATGACAGCAGCATCAGCGCCGCCATCGAGGTAAGTAAAATCAATTTGTTACGCATATAAGGGTTTTAAGTTTTTTGAATTTTCAATCTGCAAAACAATTGTCCATTGTCAATTGTCAATTGGAAAAAGCATTCCGCGACACGGCGGCTGCTTCTTTATCGGGCAGACACTCCATGATGCCTACAGGCACTGCCGTCACTATGCTTGCCAAGGTGCGGCAGAGCGCACGGTGCAAAACGCTGTCTTTCTGTATCACCGAGCATCCGGGCAAGACGGCGATAAAAGCCTCATCGTCCAGGCAAGCGGTGAAACGGTTGTAAGGAGCCTGCCGGAGCAAGGCGATGCCTTTCAGCGGATAACCCGCACGGCGGTAGCAAGGCGTCTTGCCGCTCCAAGGGGTGCCATATATATAAGGTGTACCGTCGGCTTGCAGGCAGACGGTAGGATTGTCGTCGTTCAATAACTCGCAATGCGGGAAACTGCGCATCCACATAGCGGCGTGCGTGCTTTTGCCCGTCCCGCTCCTGCCCATAAACATATAGGCTCCTCCGTCTGCCGCTACCGACGAAGCGTGTACCGATATGCCTCCGTGGAGCAAGACGGCTTGCGAATAAGCAATGCGCAGCAACGAACTCAACGCTTCGCCCCGGTAGGGGTCTTCCCTCCGTATAAAGGCAGTGAGGGTGGTAAAAGCAGCGTCGGCATCCATGCAATGCGTCAGCCCTTGGGCTATAGCCTGCAGTTCCACCCGATAGCCCGCCGCGGTCTTCAGCAGCCGGGTATATCCCATGTCGTTTACCGAAGTTTCCCATAAAACAGCCTCGGCAGCTTGGGGAAGCGGGCTTTCGGACAAGGTGAAGCGGAACAGCTTCCCGCCTTCCGCCTCCGTGCAGCGGAACGGGCGGAAAGAAGGCAACAAGGCATCGACGTCTACCGTGCGGGGTGCATCGACGGTGAAAGTGTATCGGGCTACGTGGTAGTTCATTATTCACTGATTACGTTTCCCTTCATCAGTTCCACAAGCGTCCAGTAGGTTTCGCCGGGCGCATAGCGGAGCGAGAAGCCGGCATTGCGGAGGAAGGCTTGCACGGTTTGCAGCTTGCGCAGCTTCGCCTTCGCCGGGAACGCGGACGCTTGCTGCCCGAAGTTGCCTTCGCGCAACACCTTATTTAATAATATACCCGAAGAGACCTTGCGCCCGGTATAGGGCAAGCAAGCCGGAGAAAGCGCCAAATGGTCGATGAGGAAGCTGTGGAGCAGGTTGCTCCATTTCCAAATGCCCGCCATGGTGTAGAGCTTGCCTACCTCGTCAAGGTCTGCCGCAGCGTGCAGGCAATGATAAGCACGGGCAATGTCGCAGAACTGGCGCAACCCGATGCCCCGTCCCAACGCGTGCTTCAGCAAATGCACGTTCAGCAAAAGCAGGTTGACCGGAGGCGCAGGTATCTTTATCCCAATCTCTTCCGCACCGGGAAGACAGAACGACGCATAGCCGCACTTCCCGGCATAGTCTTCGACAAAGGTTTGCATATACGGATTGCTGAGGTCGGTGAGACGCCGGTGATGTTCGACGATGATTCCATCCCATGTATAACACAGGCTTCCGTCGGGTTTCCGTTCCGCTCCTCGAGCCAACGCGTCTGCCCGGCTTGCTTCTTCCTTATCGGGGAAATAGAAATCGATGTCGCCGCACACCCTGAGCCGCGGATGCTCGTAAAACTGTGCCACTCCCTGCCCTTTCTGCAAGACGGGCTGTATGCCGTTGCGGCGGAACAGCCCATATAGTTCTGCTAACACCGCGTCCATCCGCTTGTTCTTACGCTCGATGGCATCGACTTCTGCCAGCCAGCGCACCAAGATTTCATCGGGCGGCAGCAGATAGTCGGGCAAACGGCAAATGCCCCGGTACACAATGCCGGTGACGGTCTGAATGCGTGCCATGCGGAACACCTTCCGCCACTCTCCGGAGAACAACGGAAAGAGCGTAAGGTTGTCGGGCATCTGCTCCCACAGCCCTGCCCGCAAAAGCGTAAACAAGACTTGGGTCTCTCTATCGGGATAGCGTTGCATCTGTCAATTAAAGGGAGTTATCCAGCAATCCGTAGTCTTCCCATTCTGCAAGCTGGCGGTTTATGTCGGCTTGCGCCACATCGGAGTCAACATCGTAGGCATCGCAGAGCCATTGTGCTAATTCTTCGGCAGTAAAGCAGCCTTCGCCCATCCGCTGCCATAGCTTGGCGGCTGTGCGGTTGAGGGTGAACACATCGGTCATGTTCACCAAATCGTCGCATACCTTTACGATGATGTAGCGGTTGCCTATCTGCCGTAATTCGAGTCCTTTCTTCGGTCGCATAAAATCTCGGATATTTCAATTAGAATTTCTTTCCCGAAATGATGGAAACCGCCGTGAGGAAGATAATCTTGATGTCTACCCACAGCGAGCGGGTGTTCAGGTAATTGAGGTCCATACGCAGACGCTCTAACATTTTTTCCATCGTGTCGGTATAGCCATTGTAGAGGGTAGCTGTAGAGAACAGCCCTGGGCGCAACTGGTAGAGCAATTCGTAGTCGGGATTGATGGCGGAGATTTGCTTGACGAAGAACTCGCGTTCGGGACGCGGCCCTACGAAACTCATTTCGCCTTTCAACACGTTCCACAACTGAGGCAACTCGTCCAAATGATGATCGCGCAGGAAACGGCCCACCTTAGTCAGCCGCTTGTCGTCTTTTTCGCAGAGTTGCGGCTTCCCGTCGGCTTCCGCCGTAACGCTCATCGAGCGGAACTTGAATAAAGTAAAGATTTCACCGCGGTAACCCACACGCTCTTGGCGGAAGATAACCGGCCCTCCGTCTTCCCGCTTGATGAGGATGGCGACAATCAGGAATACCGGCGAGAAAACAATCAGCCCGATGAGACTGCACACCGCGTCAAACAATCGTTTGGTCATGCAAGACATCCGTGACATTTTCACGTGACGTTCCGTTCTTTCCTTGCTCATTTCTTCGTTCGAAAAAAAAGGTACAACTTTCATGTTTGAGTTTTATTGGGTTTATAAATAGATGTTTTTTCAGGAGGTAAAGGAGGTAAATTATTCATTATTTAATACTCCTTCGTACAACTCCAGGCATTTCCGTATCATCTCCCGCTTGGTGAACAGTTCTTCATACCGCTTTCTTGCCCCTTCGGAATAAGCCTGATAGGTATGCTCGTCGCGGGTAATCTCCTTGATGGCTTCTGCCAACGCACGTGCATTGCCCGGCTCTACATTCAAGCCCGACACTCCATGCGCATTGACCCACGACACTCCCGACTGCGGGATGCGGGTCGCTACGACCGGCTTGCCGCACGACATGGCTTCTACCTGCACAATGCCAAACGCTTCGGTCTTCATCACACTGCTCAGGCAGAACACGCTGCATGCGCCGTAGTAAGACGGAAGGTCATTGTCGGGAATGCGCCCGAGCAGCTTCACCTTGTCTTGCAGCGCACCCTGCTCTATCTGGGCTTGCAGCGCGCCCTGCAACGCACCGGTGCCGCCTATCAGCACCACATAACTGTCATCCAAATAGCGCGCGGCTTCCACCAAATGGTTATAGCCCTTGTAAGCCACCAACCTCCCCAACGTAAACACAATCTTCCGCCTGCGGTATTTCTCCCGAATCACTTCGGCAAACTCGGGACGCGGCTCCATTGCGTCTACCCCGATGGGCAGACACACCGCCTTGCCACGCACCGCTTGCAGGAAAGGCGACTGTGACAGATAGACCGGACTGGTGCCTATCACCAAGTCGGCACGCTTCAACAGCCAGTCTTGCATCGGCTTGTACAGCTTCAGCAACTGTTTCTGCTTCTGGATGTCGCTGTGCCAATGCACAATCACTTTCCCCTTATAGCCCGACAACAGCAAGGCAAGGCAAGCCATCGGGTCGGGATGATGGATGTGCAGAATGTCGTATGCGGCACACTCCTTGCGCAGCTTGGTGAGCATGGTGGGCGCAATCATCGTTGCGGCACACTCGAACCACGTGTGGCAGGTGAACAGATGGGCATACGGATTGATGCTTCGCGTCCGTCCCGTTCCGGAAACAGTGGCACACATCATGTCGCACCGGATGCCTTGAGCCGAAAGTCCGGTCATCAGGTCGTATGCCACCTTCTCTACCCCACCCTTTACCGGATAGAATTTACCTAATTGTAATATCTTCATGCTAATACCTATTTAGTCTTTACGTTGACGCTTTGCTATCAGCTGCAACAAGTTCAAGCCGATATATTGCAGCGAGCTGTAAGCCTCCACCGCATCCTTATACTTGACATGCGCCGTTCACGTTCTGCTTCCCTTCCTCGAAAATCTTCACGCAATGCGGGTCTTCTCCCGCTTTGACCTCCAGATTATGCCTTTTAAGCACCAGTTCCCTCCAGTTGCGGCGCATGGCCTCCTTCCGCCTCAGATTCGCTTTCTGTTTAGGCGTAAGAGAGTCTGGCAGGGGTGTGTCTGGGGTGTTTAACATGATGATGCTTCGCCACACAACAACTTAAACAACTCTTCCCACGTGCGGGTTACCGGCTGCGGTATATCGGTTTCGGGGAGGGATTTTAAAAACGAGGTGTCACCCTCTACCAACCGTTTCATTTGTTCTTTCAGTTCTTCGGGCTTTTCCGGATTGAAAAAGGCAGTCCGTCCGCTACCTGCAGCCGTCTCGTGAGCGTATGGCAGGTCGGCAAGCAACATCGGTTTGCCGAATGCCGCAAATTCGCTGATAGGCAGCCCCCACGTCTCTACCCGCGAAGGGAATACCAAACAGTCTGTTCCCGCATAGGTGTCATACAGTTTTTCTTTGCTCATGAATCCGGCAAAGTCAATCGAGCGGACGTTTCCCCATCGCTTATAAAGCCAGCGGGCATAGCGGTTCTCTGTCCCGCTGATCGTTAATGTTACCTTAAATTTATCCGTACCGATTTCTTTTTCCAATAACTTGGCAGCCCGGCATACGGTTTCGAAGTTCTTATGTATATCTCCATAAGAAGCAAATAAGAAATGGTATGCAGAGTGTTGTTTTTGGAAAGTCTCCGAAGAGCAATAGGTTGAAGCGGAAGCAGGCAAAGTAACAATTATCTGTTTCGGATTAAGCCGGAACATTCTTAAAAACGCTTCCCTAATCCATTCCTGCTGCACTAATATCCATTGGTTTTTATGGATATTAATCCGATAAATATATTTCGAGAACCATGCAAAGCATACGATTTTATAATTCAAAAACAATTCCCGCCATTTCCATTGATAGAAAGGAAATGGGTTATGACAATAAACGGCACGTTTTTGCGCCTTCACATTGGGTGTGCTGTCATGTAATGAAAACCAAAGGTAAACAGGAGAAAGCTGTTTCGATATTCTATACATCGTAACATATTCGCACCATAGCCGTAAAAGCCAATTACGTATGGTCCAAGGCATTTCAATGTACTCAATGCCCGGATAGAATGCCAACTCTTTCTTATGCACCAAAGCCACTATCCGGTAATCTCCGGTCTGCGCCAGTGTAGAGAGATACTCCAAACAATTGCGCAAGATAGTCAATGTACCGCCCTTCCGCAGATTGACGGAAGAAACAACAATCGTTTTCTTCATTATCCTTTCAATGAATCAAAAAGCGCTGTCCATTTTGCCATAACCGCATCTTCAGCGTAACGCAGCGATGCTTCCTTGGCCTTCCTGCCCATTTGTTTGCGCAGGTTTTTGCCCTTCATAACTTTGGCAAGCTGCCGGGCAAGCCCCTCTATATCGTTTTCCTTCACCAAGAAACCCGTTTCGCCGTTGGCTACAATGTCTTTCGGACCGCATTTGCAAGCGAAAGACACAATGGGCAACCCGAAGGCTTGTGCTTCGAGCAGCACCATCGGCAAACCTTCATAACGGGAAGACATAGCTAATACGGAAGCATCCAAATAAACTTTGTCAATGGATTTTGTAGGACTTGCCAATGTAACTTGCTCTTCCAAATGATAAGAGCGGATGAGATGCTGCAGCTTGTCACGTTCTTCTCCGTCACCGATGATGTCCAACTTCCAGTCGGGAAACTCAGGCGATAAGATATGCCACGCTTCTATTAAGCGTTCGAACCCTTTTTGATGCGTATATCGCCCGACGGCAATGACTTTCTTGTTTTCCAACGCCGCGGTTTGAGGAGTAGCGAATGTGTTGGCGTTAGGTATCACGGTAATGTTGGGCAAGTTCCCCCAATATCCTTTGTCTTCTTCTGTAAGCACAACGAACTTATCAAACCGCCTTACGGTCTTCTCGTCTTGTTTGCTCCGCCAAAGGTCGGCAAGCCGCCACAGCCCTTTGCGGTTGTATTGCAACCGTTTGAATTTCGAGAAATGGATTTCCAACACTTTCTTGCTCCCGTCGTTGATGCGGGTAATGAATCCGGCATCGTTGCAGAACATAGATACCGTAATGTCCGGCTTCTCTTGCTTCAGTATAGCGGCCAGCCGTTTTTTATGTCTGTATTGTTTCAGCGGATAGTGCAGCAATTTATTGGCAAACGATTTCCCGTTATTCTCTTCGTAATTGATACCCAAATCGATGCATCGTATCTGTTCTGCCAGTGGAAAGAAGGGCGGCAACCCCTGCTGGTCGGTCGTGACGATTACCACCTCATAACCGTGCCCGGTCAGATAATTCGCTTTATTGGCAAGCACACGTTCCATCCCGCCCGAATGGCAAGTCCCCGCTATGCAATAAATGATTTTCATAGTACAAATGAATAGGTAAGTAAGTGTACAGAATTAACTTATACTATGGCACACAGATAACACTGATTTAACAGATGACCACAGATATATTATTTTAAAAATAATCTGTGTAAATCAGTCTCATCTGTGTTATCTGTGTGCTATAAGATAATTTTGATTATTCACTATTAACTAATCCACGATTTTCCAGTCCTCGATAGTTCCTTTTTCGCTATCGAAGTTGATTCCTACTTTCACTACCGGCAGTCCGCACAAGGCAAAGCGTTCCGCGTAGTTCTTCAGGTTTATCTGCTCCACCGCTTGGTCTGCACTCTTATCCAGTTTCAATTCTATCAGGTACAGCCTCGTTGCCGTGCGCATCACTACATCCACCCTGCCGCGGGGTGTGCGCACCTCCACGTCCACATACCTGCCCAGCAGACTGAACACTACATAAAGCAATTGCTGGTAATGCCCTTCATAATTCGTATGGTTGCAATAAGGTATGGTGGAGAAAAATTCTTGCAGCAGCCGAAAGGCATCGTCCGTCCGCTCCTCGGCTATCGCCTCATACAGTAGAGCCACCGTAGTCAGTCCGTCTATCGTATGTTCGTGCAAGTAGTTGGGAAGCAAGCTTTCCATCAACCCGACCCGTACTTCTCTATTCGGAATATCCAATGTATACAGACGCGACGGAGTCGAATAGCCCTTTATCGTGATATAACCGCTTTGGTAAAGCAGCGGCGTAATGTCCGTCATGCGTTCGGTTGGAGCGTCAAACGATGCAGCCAATGCTTTCCGCCCTCCTATCTGCTGGGGCGTTACATGATATTTCCGCAACATCTCTATCAAGTAGGTAGGAGTCCCGCTGCCGAACCAGTACGATTCCAGCATCCCGTCGCTGAATGCGTTCAGCAGGCTGAACGGATTGTACACGTCTGCAGAGGGCCATGTGAAGTGATAGCCGTCGTAATTCTCCTTCAACGCCTCCAACGCTTTCTCCGCACTTGTCCCCAACTTACCGGCAAACAAGGCGATGTCCGGCGCCATCTGCGTCTCCATTTCCTCCTGTGTGATGCCGCAAACGGCACCGTATTCGGGAAGCATGCTGATGTTCTTGATGTTGTTCAGTTCGCTGAATATGCTCAGCTGCGAAAACTTCGTGATGCCGGTCAGAAACACATAGCGCAGGTAAGGGTCGCAAGCCTTCAGCGGGCTGTAGAAGTTGCGCATCACATTGCGGAGCGCAGGCAAGTTCTCCTCCTCGTGCACCACA
>CASFRN010000106.1 GCA_949296855.1 uncultured Bacteroides sp.
CGTTCCGGGTCGCTCACCCAATAGCCGAATACCGTAGCCTTACTATTTTCTTCGGCATCCTTAACTGCCTGCTCCAGCATCGTGTTCAGTCCGGCTCCGTAGAAGATGTTGTCGCCCAGTACAAGACAAGCGCAATCATCGCCGATGAACTCCGCACCAATGATAAACGCTTGCGCCAGCCCGTCGGGCGAAGGCTGTTCGGCATATTCGAACCTCACTCCGAACTGGCTGCCGTCTCCCAGCAACCGCTTGAATCCCGGCAGGTCGTATGGCGTAGAGATAATCAGTATCTCACGGATACCCGCCAACATCAATACCGAAATGGGATAGTAAATCATCGGTTTGTCGAAAATGGGAAGCAGCTGTTTGCTCACTCCCTTGGTGATAGGGTACAGACGCGTACCGCTGCCACCGGCTAATACGATTCCTTTCATAGTTAAACTTATGATTTTGTTGGTATGCTATATTTATCGTGTTTTATAAATAGCTTCTAAATACGGAATCCGATTTTGTATCAGGAAATCCTTTTCGAAAAGCAAGCGGGAATTCTTTCCGTAAGTCTCCATCAAATCAGGATGTCCGATAAGTTCAATGATTTTCTTGGCGAACAGGTTTTCTTGCAGAGGAAGCAGGTAACCGTTATATCCGTCCTTCACGCAATCCTTATTCCCCAAAACATCCGAAGCGACGATGCATTTTCCTAAAGACATGGCTTCTATCACTGCTAACGGAAGTCCTTCGTATCGGGACGTAGTCAGATAGAACAAGGAGTTTTTTACATATCCCATGGTTTCGTCATGGCTTAACCAAGGGAATAATTCAATGGCATTTTCCAATTGGTATTGAGCTATCATCCGCTTCATCTGGTCCAAATCAGGCGAATAATACCCTACGCCTAAGATATAGAACCGGATATTGGGGCAAGCTTTATGCACTTCACGGATGACATTCACCAAGAAGAACGGATTCTTCTGGTATGACGGTCTGCCGATATAACAGATATAAGGGGATGTTTCCTTTAGGCCTGACGGCGGTACGGTTTGCGCATCTGGAACAGAATTGCTCCAAACGTATGCCCTTTTCTCTTTATAATGCACCTGTTCCATCCCCAATTCTTTTTCAGATCCAGAACAAGCGAGCAAAAAAGAATCCAGCCTTGCCATTCTTTCTAAAAAGAGATAGATTCTCTTTTTCATTTTATTTTGGGTGGATAAAAAAGAAAAGGCATGAGGGGTATAAAATGTTTTGGTTCGGGTCAGAAAGCCAGCCATTCTTCCGATAAAACCTCCTTTTGCACTATGGCAATGAATGATGTCTGGCTTCTCTTTTTGTATGATTCGGATGACTTGAATGAGCCCTTTTAAATCTTTCAAAGGGTTTAAATCCCGGTAAAGGCTGATAGTATATTCTTTTACTTCCTTTCCGTTCTTCATTACCGGCTTGCTATTGTCCCCTTCTCCATGAACGATGACAAATTCGAATTCATCACTGATATAAGTCACGGTATTCCGGATATAAACACCGAGCCCGCCTATCATTTGCCCTACGTGAAGCACTTTCATGCCGCCCTCCTTTCTCCATTAAAGGCGGCAAGAACAAGTTGAATCTTACGTTCCACCCCTCCCGCACATTCGGCGATGTGCAGGACAGTAATTTTCTGGTCCATAAAATATAAATGATTAATTGGTGAATTATAGAATAAGTTCAATCATCAAAAGAGATGCCTGCCTGAGAATTTTTTCTTTATAAAGAAAGATTTTCGCGATTTTATTTCTTTTCAAAGAAAGATTTTTGCGAATTTCTTTCTTTCAAAAGAAAAATATGCTACCTTCGCATAAGAGGAATACTTATATAAATTATAATATGCAGACACTATTTCAGACGTACAACAGGCTTGTAGAGCGTATAAACTATGCCAATCAAAGATACCTATATGATAGGATAGATTGGAATGAACGCCTTATCGGCATTAAAGGAGCACGTGGTGTAGGAAAGACTACAATGATATTGCAACACATACGTCATGCTTTCCCAGACCGAAGTCAAGCCCTATATGTTTCTTTAGACCAGCTTTGGTTTACGCAACATACCATCGTTGAGCTTGCCGAATACCATTATACGCATGGAGGCACACATTTGTTTTTGGATGAAGTGCATCGTTATCCTAATTGGATACGCGAACTGAAAAACATTTATGACAGCTATCCTGATTTTCATGTTGTCTTTACCGGTTCGTCTTTGCTGGAGCTTGATAATTCTGTAGCCGATTTATCACGACGGTGCAGGATGTATGAGATGCGCGGGCTTTCCTTCCGTGAATATCTTAAATTTGAAGGCGTAATTGATTTGCCTTCCTTATCCTTGGCAGATATATTAAAGAATCATGTCCGCTATGCGTCAAGTATTACCGGAAAAATAAAAATCCTGCCTTATTTTGAAAAGTATCTTTCTCGTGGGTATTATCCGTTTTACAAGGAAAGTGAAGGCGACAGCTTTTATGAAAGGTTGCGTCAAGTTATAACTACAATCATAGAAAACGATATTCCGGCTACCGAACAAATAGAATATGAAACTGTCATGAAGACCAAGCGTTTGATTATGCTGTTAGCCGAAATGGTGCCCTTTACCTTGAATATTACTACGTTATGTTCTACCATCGGCACAACCCGTAACCAACTGATACGTTTGCTTGCTCTTTTAGAGCGTTCTGCGCTTATCCGCCAATTGTTTTCCGATGCGAAAGGACTGAAGTCTTTGGCTAAACCGGAAAAACTCTTATTCGATAACCCGAATCTCATGACGGCATTATCCGACAGGAATGATATCGGCACAACGCGCGAAACTTTTTTTGCCAGCATGGTAAGCCAAGCCCATCAGTTGCATTATCCGCAACAGGGAGATTTCCTTGTCGACCACACCCACCTGTTCGAGATAGGAGGCAAAGGTAAAGGGTTTGCCCAAATCCGTAATGTAACCGATAGTTATGTTGCAGCCGATGAAATCGAGATAGGTTATGGAAATAAAATCCCCCTTTGGCTGTTCGGGATGCTGTATTGATTCTCACTTCTATAAGTCCGTAAGTAGGTGCATACACGTTCGGAGACTTACGGAGCTTATAGGGGTATAATTATTTATTGAAAGAACTCTTCAAAGTTATGCTTTAGAAATATTTCACTCATTAAGCTCAAAGATTGTGCTAAGAATTCAGAAACTGTTTTGAATTTCTACGAAAAGTTTTTCTTGGCTTGATGTATCCGTTTTCGTGTGTGCTTTGGGCGATTTTTTGGTCCTTTCCGCTTCTGTTCTTCGTCAGATAGCCCGCTATCTTCCTCATCACAGAAGTGGA
>CASFRN010000107.1 GCA_949296855.1 uncultured Bacteroides sp.
CTCTTGTAGCGGCAGGTGTGAAGGCGCGTGTGCTTACAGCAATCCGCATGGACCCGATAGGTGAGTTCTATACCAAATGGAAAGCCATCGAGGCAATGGAAAACGGCGAAGTGGTAATCATGTCTGCCGGTACAGGAAATCCGTTCTTCACTACAGATACAGGCTCTTCATTGAGAGGTATTGAAATTGAGGCCGACGTAATGTTGAAGGGAACTCGTGTAGATGGTATCTATACTGCTGATCCTGAGAAGGATCCTACAGCAACCAGGTTCGACGAAATCACGTACGATGAAGTTCTTGCGCGCGGACTTAAGGTTATGGATTTGACAGCTACATGTATGTGTAAGGAAAACAACTTGCCTATTATCGTATTCGATATGGATACTGTAGGTAATTTGAAGAAAGTGATGTCTGGCGAAAATATCGGAACTCTGGTTCATCCTTGATTTCCGGAATATATAATATAAAGAATAAAGTTATTAACAGGTTTATGCACAGCTGTTAATAACTTTATTTTTTTAATCTATAGTGAATTTTCTCACTTCGGCATTCTTCATGTGTGGTATATTGTACAACTCATTTATATCTACTCCCAATATATGGGCCTGAATGGAGCGGTTGATGAGTCCGTGTGCTACTATAAGTACATTTCTTCCTGAGTATTTCTTCTTTATATATTCCACTATACGTTTTCCACGCTCATATAGCATCTCTTTTGTTTCGGCGTCTTCCGGAGGATTCTGTTTATCAACGGAGTCTATTGTAAGTCCTGTCCATTTACCCCAGTCGATTTCTCGGAGTAGTTCACTCTTCTCCCAAGGTAGATGTCTGTTTGCTATGGCATAGTTGATGGTGTCAATTACACGTTTCAAGTCACTGCTCAGGACACAGTCAATGCTGACGTTCTCAAGCTCCTTTCCAAGGTCTCTTGCCTGCTTAATGCCATCGGCAGTCAGTGTTCCCGGCAGATGTCCCTGAAAAATCCTCATCAGGTTTTCTTCTGTCTGTCCGTGTCGTGCAAGATATATTGTTGTCATATTTTTTATATTTTATATATGTTTGCAGGTCAAATGTATGAATTTTCTTATATCTTACAATGAGATTTTATACTGTAAGGTAAAAAATATTACAAAAGTTTTGCAAATACCGATTTTATGAATACCTTTGCATCCGCAAACCAAAATTCTTACTCGGAATGTAGCGCAGTTGGTAGCGCACTACGTTCGGGACGTAGGGGTCGGGCGTTCGAGTCGCCTCATTCCGACAAAGAATTCAGAAATTAAGCCCAGATGGCGGAATCGGTAGACGCGCTGGTCTCAAACACCAGTGGAGTAACATCCATCCCGGTTCGACCCCGGGTCTGGGTACGAAAAAATTGGCTAAGTAATTGAGTGTCAATACTTAGCCGATTTTATTTTGTGCCTATTGTTCCCGTTTTGTTCCCACACGGACTTATTCGCCAGCTCTTTAAATGGGACTGAATACGCTTAAACATTATTTTCCTTGCAATATTATTGAATATATGGAAAAGCGATTAGTATTGTCGGGGAATAGTTAATTACGCCTGAAATTCAGTATCTTATCTTTTAAGGGTAACAATAAAGGTACAAATCAGAGGAAAAACATAAGTTAGGCATAGGCAAAAAAATTGGAGAGAAACATATTGTTCTCCCCAACTCTAATAATTTAGATTGATAAAGATTGGATTATTTCTGAAGAATGGCAGCCATGTTATATCCGAGTGTCTGCATGGCCTTGTGTCCTCTTTCGTCAAATCCTATCGGAGAATGACTATCAAAAAGCATATTCCAATAGCTGCTGCTTACTATGGGCATTTCGCTGAATGAAAAATACTTGTTGATGCGGTCAACCGTGCTGTTGGCACCTGAACGAATGCAACTGGCAACGGCTGCGGCAGGCTTACCCTTGAATAATCCTCCATGTGTGCTTGCCGCATAAAACACACGGTCTAACAAAGCGCACAAAGCACCGCTTGGAGCTGCAAAATATACAGGACTTCCAACGATTATCCCGTCAGCTTTCAAGATGGCTTCGATTAAATCGTTGCAGACATCATCAGAGAACGCACAGCGGAATGTCTTGCTGCACTGCCCACAGTCGATACAACCACGCACGGGCTTGTTCCCCACCCAAAACCATTCGGTAGTAATGCCTTTTTCATGCAGGGCTTTCTCCACCAAGCTCAAAGCATTGTATGTTTCCCCTTTCCGGTGGGGGCTTCCGTTCACTAAAAGCACTTTCATTTCAACAAAGGCAGTTGGTTCAACATTTCCTTAATAAGGATAGCGGTACGGGGCATAGGCTCGGCTACGGTCAGCCCGACGATTTCCTTTTCCTGTGCAATGTCGTTTATCACACGTACCACTTCGGCAATCTTCATTCCATTAGGGACAACGCCGACCGCCGCAATGATTTCCGCAGGGTCAAGCACATCCATGTCAAAGTGTATGACTACTTTTGACGCTCCGCACGATTTCAGCCATTCCAATACCGCCTTGCTGTTCTCGCGCACTTCTTCCGGTGTCAGGTGCTTGATGCCGTATTGCTTCTGCCGCTCCTTGATTTCGTCACGCTCCCAATCACGCAAGCCGACAAAAAGGATTTTGGACGGGTCTATCTTCTTCGGAAGTTCTGAAACAATCTGTTTGTCGCCCAATCCCATGCAAGCTGTCACCGCCATCGCGTGATAAGCAGGATAAACATCGCCGGGCAAGGTAATGTCGGGGTGTGCGTCAATCCAAACCATTGCCACATCGCCATTATATCTTTCAGAAAGATAGGTGAACGGCACAACGCTTGCGGAACATTCGCCGCCAAGCGTCACAATCTTATCGGGCTTTTGGACGTTAAGAATATCCAAGGCCGCTTTGGTCTGAGCAATAATAGCCTCTTTGTCCAGTACGCCATCGGTCACTTTCCGCTCCACAAGGTCTGTCGAAACCGGAACGGTGTATGTGTCCTGCCTGTTGTCAGAGGCAAGGAAGTTCAACAACTGCGCTCCGAGATAATACCCTCTCGAAGCCTGTTCGGGGTCTTTCACCTCCGTTATCCACTGGGCGATGCTTCCGCCTTGCCATTGCGGATAAACCAATCGAATTGTTTTCATGCCTGTTTCGTTTTTAACTGTAACATTGTTTTGTGCCATGCCGGGAAACATTGCTCCACAGAGCAAGGCGGTCAATAAAAATTTCTTCATATATCAGTTTTTTAGAGAATAATTCATGTACGGTATCAGCCACTTCAAGGCAAAAAGCAATGCAAAGACTGCAATGCTCCCTCCCACATACCCGATACTTGATAAGGAGATGCTTGTCATAACCGCTCCTCCAAGCAATGCGCCACAGCCTATACCCACATTAAAAGTGGATGAGAATATGGCGATGGCGATAGTGGCATATTGTGGAACATAGCGGATTATTTCAGATTGCATGACAAGGTTGAATAAAGTCACGATAAGCCCCCAACACACGCAATGTGCCATGACGGTGTATTGATTTCCGGAAGCAGGAAGCATTAGGAACAGGACAGACATGATTCCCGCAGGAATTATAATGTAAAAAACCTTTCGGTGTTTGTCGAAAAGGGTTGAGAACAGCACACTTCCCGCAATGCCTGCAATACCGAACACGGTCAGTGAAAATGTCGTCATGCCGTCTGTCATTCCGGCTATTTGCGCTAAAAAAGGTTCGATGTAACTATATCCTGTATAATGGGCTGTAACAAGAAGGAATGTGAAAATGTAAATATTCCGCACAACGGTGCAGTTTAGCAATACAGGCAGGCTTTTAATTGAAGTTTTTTGCTTGTTGGGAACTGCGGGAAACAACCAGACCAACAAGGTGAAAGCCAATAATGCGGCAATGGCGATACTCCCGAATGAAGCCCTCCAGCCTAAATGCAGCCCTATAATCCTGCCCAACGGCAGACCTGCAATCATGGCTAAAGAAGTCCCCGTGACAATCATACCCAATGCGGTTTCACGCTTGCCTTCCGGTGCGATATGTACAGCCAAAGGCGATATGACAGACCAAAACACGGTATGGGAACAAGCCACGCCCAAACGGGAAACCAACAGTATGGCAAAATTGGAGGCAAAAGCGGAAAGCAAATGACTTAGGACAAAACATCCTACGATAATAAGCAATATCTTCCGGAAATCGTATTTCCCGATGGCAAGCATAAGCGGCAACGACATAATGGCGACAAACCATGCATAAGCTGAAATCAGCAATCCGGCATGGGCTTCGCTAATGTGAAAGTCCGCAGCTATGTCAGTGAGTAACCCGATAGGGATAAATTCCGTGGTGTTGAATATAAACGCTGTATAGGTCAGAATAACCAGTAATAACCAGCTTCTTATCGATTGATTCATATTGAGTTCTATTTGATTCCGCTTGCAAAAGTATAAAGAACATTTTACCTGTACAATTACTACTAAATAATTCATTTACTGATAATTTTCGCATATAGAGATAAAATTATCACTATGTACGAATTATGTCAGTATATCTATATTTTGTATCTTTGCAACTTTCATAGAATCAAAAGATAGAATATGTACGAAAAGAAAATGACCGTTAACATAGACTGCTGCATCAAAGTGACGATGGAAGTCATCGGTGGCAAATGGAAGTGCTGCATCATAGATGCGTTGAAAGACGGGGCAAAGCGCCCGAGTGAAATTCATAAGCATTTTTCGGAAGCGAATACACGGGTAATTAACCAACAGTTGAAAGAATTGGAGATGCACGGGATAATCGAGAAGAAAATTTTTGCCGAACTGCCTCCCCATTCTGAATACTCTTTGACTGAAACGGGAAAAACTTTATTGCCAATCATCAGCCAACTGGAGGATTGGGGAAATTGGTTCCGTCCAACGCTCAAAAAAATATACGGTATGGAATGATAATCTTTGTTGGCTACTTTGAGATACCTCTCAAGTCTTGCTTCTTTTCTATCTTCCAATCATACTGCCCCTCTGCTACATCGCCAACCTCTTTGAGTGTATGGCGATGTTTTATTTCGTCAAAGGGCTGTCTCTCCGCATAGTCACAATACCATGGAAAGAAAAAATGCTTATTCTTCTTTTCGTTCGTTTTATTTGTGTACATTTGCATCAAATAA
>CASFRN010000108.1 GCA_949296855.1 uncultured Bacteroides sp.
ATCCCTTGCTTTTCGAGCCAGGTCACTTTCTTGTCAGCAGACTTCAGTTCCGGATACAACGATTCAATGATTGAAGTCGTTACTGGAATGGTTCCTATTTCACTTAATTGTCTATCCATACTGCAAATATAGCAATAATTTGAACAATAAAAGGAATAATACTTCTTTTTCTGTTCAAAATATTACTACTAAGGCAATCTTAAAAAATAGCGACCGCTGTCACATAAGTCTGCCGTTTTAACAATCACGAAACACAGACCACACAGCAGCTGAACTATCTCGAAGCCCTTATAGCTGGAGAAAAGCCCATTAGTTCGACTAAAGTGATGCATCGCTATCAAATCTCTTCAACGACCTCAATATCCCGTACAAAGGCTGCTCTTATCAAGAATGATATATTGGAAAATAAGGTTGGTGAAATCTCGTTTCAGGACCCGATTTATGTCTATTGGTTGAAGACTGAATACTTCGCAAATAATCATAATGTCCCCTCGGTTTCAGAGCCATTTTTGTACCTTTTGGGGGTAAAAAATGCAATTTTTCACAAGTTTTTGTACCGCACATTTGAATATCTAAAGATACAAAAAAGCCAGCTAATTCGCAATACATTGTGTATGAATTAGTTGGCTAATTTTATATTATTTACTGAATATCCCTAATTAAAGCTCAGTGTGTCTCTGTGCCCTCTGTGGTGAAAAACCACACCATATATTCACTCAATCATACTCTTAACCCTATCTTCATGTCACAAAACGATTTGGGCAATATGATATTCTTCCTACCGCAAGCTTCAGAGAACAAGGGGGCGATTTCTTCATCCTTAAAACCAGCTATGCCACAACCGATACGTGTAACGTAAAAGACTAGATTCTCATGTTCCTTTGCAAATCGGATGAAATCATCCACATACGGCTTTATCGTTTCCACCCCTCCTTGCATGGTCGGGATGGCATAACTCTGCCCCTGCAGGCCTACCCCTTGCCCCATTATGGCTCCAAACCGGTTAACGGCAACTCTTGCTGCACCGCCAGCGTGCATTCCGCGCAAGTTACTGCCGAATACGAAAACCTCGTCATGTTTCAGTCTGTTTATTTTATCCGGAGTGAATGCGGGGCGATAACTTGTTGATGCGACTCTCACACAGCTATTCTGGAGAATATAATTGTATAAATAAGGGCGCACATCATCATCCGCATACAAATCTTCTACCAATCGGTCGAACTCTTTACCCATTGTGGCATAATCAGCATTTGCACATTCTGAAAAATCGTGGAAAATAGAATATTTATGCTGCCAATGCCCTATGACGTTTTTCATACTGTCAGGATTTGAATCCTTGAGGCGCATCTCGAACAAGGATTCCAAAAGTTCGGAACCGTATCGAAATAACGTAAACCGCATATCAGCTTTTCGCACATCATCTTCCACGGCATTCTTGCTGTATAGGTATTGCGCTCCGCATGCGGCTATTGAATGGTCCCGCAGTACCAAATCGGCAAATGTCGCAACCTTCTTTTCCAATCCAAGCAATAACGCTTCGCTTGAAGTGCCTTCCCAATAGGTTTTTGGATTGTCTTCGGGCATCATCGTCCTGAAGCATGATGCGTGTGCATAGTTTTCCTCGAACTCGTCAACAAATTGCAATAAACCGGCATCATTGTGAAATCTTTTCCTACACTCGTTGTCGATTTCAAGCGGAACCGTATAGTAACAGGCTGCAATGGCTCCAGCCATACAGGCAATGGTGTCTGAATCTCCTCCTATAGAAACGGCCAATCTTATGACTTCCTCAAAGCTGTTTCCTTCTATAAAAGCAATGATGGCTTCCGGCACGCTGCCTTGACAAGACACATCAAATGTATAATTCTTCCGTATATCATTGATAGACCTGTCGAGATTATAACCAAACTTCCTTGCTATATATTTTTTAATAAACGATTTGGTCAAACCTTCTTTGGCTAAAAACACCGATGCGGCAATCGCCTGTGCTCCCTTTAGTCCTTCAGGATGGTTATGGGTAACTTCTGCACTGATTTTGGCCAACTCAAGTGCTTCGGAAAGTTTTTTCGCGTATAAGCCGACAGGACTGACCCGCATTGCCGAACCATTTCCCCAACTGTTATAGGGCATTGGATTTGAGGAGAACAACCATCTTCTAAAGTTTCCTCCATATCCTCGGTCAGGATGGGAGCGGCCAAGCTTTTGCATGGTTTCTACCAGTGTATGTTTGGCATGTTCCGAATCTTCGACCAACCATTTGGCAACAGCAATGGTCATAGTGGAATCGTCTGTGAAGCGACTATCCTTACTGAACAGGTCAAAATCTGTCCTTTTTACGTTGTGAAATTCATAGATTGAACCTACGATGTCTCCAATAATAGCTCCTAACATAATTATACAGAGTTAAAGTTAAAAAGATTACACAAACGGAACTTGAATGACACAAAGGTATAAAAAACACTTTCCTAATGCAAATCAATTCTTGCTTTCACGTTCTTTTAAAAGAAAGATAACCAACACAACCGCAACCGCAATATCAACCACATTCCAAATCACACGCCCCAACGGAATCTTGATTATCGGTTGAAACAATACGGCCAATGCTCCAAATGCAATCATCAGATTTTCTTTCTTTTCCTGATAGTAACGATATGCCATAAGTCCAAAAACTGTCATGGCGAAGAAACGCACCAACATATAATATCCGTAAGGCATAGGGGCTAAACATAACAGCAATGCGATGACTAAAATTAATTTGAGATGTTTCATTGTTGCATCTGATAAGGAACTACACAAATATCTTTTGCAAAATTAAGGTTTGCTCCGGAATCATCACGTCCGCCCGTTGTGATTCCAATCGCTTCTCCATACCTGTTTATCAAAACCCCTCCACTGCTTCCATGGTCTATCGGACAACTGATTTGAATAAAGTTATCTTCTCTTATTTGAGAAATCTCACCCGAAGAGAATGTATTTTCCAACCCTTTGGGGCTGCCTATCGTATAAACCCTCTCTCCCACTTCACGTTTCCGCCGGGATACTGGTATATAATTAAATTGACCTTTTACTCTAAATAAAATATAATCATCCGCCTCACTTTTTGCCAACACCTTCTCTATTTTATATTGCCGTCCATCCGATAACTTGATGATTTCATATCCTACTCCCGTCCCTTTGAATACATGATAATTGCTAACAGCCAATCCATCCGCACTGATAAAAAAACCGGAACCTTGATACGCATTATATCCATCTGTTGTAAATACCGTGAATACAGCCGAATCATACCGTTTAAATATTTCAGTTGCGGAATACTCTTTATCTTTTAAAAACTTACTTCTACCATTATTTTGTACCTCACTTACATTTTCAGTTCTTAATGAAGTTATAGAGATACGATCTCGAGTAGAAGCTTTACGACATCCTTGCAATCCTAATAGAGCTACAAAACAAAAACAATATAAAATCTTTTTCATTTGATAATACCTGGTTTAGGAAGGATATGAATTAAAAAACGCTGATTATTTTTATTATTAGCATCATCAGGATAAGACCGCATTGTTCCTTGCGTTCCACTTCCACAAATAAGAACTTCACAATTATCTCTTTTCAAATCCAAATTGCGATTATTGCGAAGATAATTATACAAAGAAAGAGCGCGTTCATAACTTAACTCAAAATTCTTTTCATAATTATCATTGGATGCTTGCCCCTCAATTATCAACAGATAGTTCACACTATCCCTGTATTGTTTTTGGGCTTTATTTAAAAATCTATCAATAGCTAGACCTGCTTGATACAAATTTTCTCTTGTTTGTAAAGGAATATAAGTAATATCAGATTCTCCTTTAGGAAATGACACATCTATTTTTAAAACATGCTTTTTATACCTATCATTATAATCAAACCAAATTGTATCAATATTCTGAATGCTATTTTCTATCGCCCTAATTTTTTCAATCTCTTTCTCTGTAGCAATTCTTGTACTCTTTTCTTTTTGTATAGCTTTACCCATAGCAATCACCGCTACTATAAACAAGACAAAAATAACAAAGAACAGACTTGTCATTAAGTCTGAATAACTTGTCCAGAATAAAGCATCTTTCTTATTTTTCACACTCATACCATCACATATTTAGCTCAAATAATTTAATAACAAGAATAATTAAAAGCATAAAAAATGAGCCGGAAACTCCACAAGCCATAGCTATCTTTAACCATTTATTCATTTTAGAATTGGTATCTTGACAAGTATCTTTATTCATAAATTGCTGCATCATTAATCTTTGATTTTTTAATTCCTCATTTTGCAAATTCAAATTAGCATTTAACGCTTCCATAACTTTGACTACTTCAGATAAATCCAGTTGGTGGTTAGGAAACTCAGATATTTTTTGTTGTAAAGCCATCCGATGTTCTGACAATTCTGTTTCTAAAGTTTCTTTTTGACTTTGCAACATTTGAGTTATAGCTTCATTTTGCTGTTCAAACGTTGCAACTATCATATCTATACCTTGCTTTGCTTTTTGATTAAACTCAACAAAAACATCATTCAAACCCGAAAAAGGATCTTCAAACTCCGACATTTTCTGATTTATCGCCATTTGCTGTTGCACAAGCGCTTCACTTAAATAATTTTGCTGTTCTTCAATTAATGATGATACTCTTTGATTTTGTTTTTGAAAAGATTCGGTCAAGGCATTGATACTTATCCCCACACCATCTCCAAGATTAGATAAAGCTTCTTGTAAAACCGAATCTAAACTTGAAATGCTTTGCCGCATCATTCCTTGCCTGTCATTTACAAATTGTATTTCTTCTTTAAAATAATTACCTAATTCTTCAAAAGAACGAGTCCTTTTTTCTATTGCCCCAAGCTGCTGATTTAAAGCCACAACTTCATGAAGATATTGCTCTGAATAGCTAAGACAATCTGACAGATTCCCAAGTACTGTTGTACATCCTTGCAATTTGTCATAGACTTCAATATTGGCTGTAGCAATCTTACTTATTTTCAATTTTTCTATAGCCTCAAGAACTTTTACTTGCTCCTTATAATCATCGGAAACCATGGAAAGAGTTTCCTTTAATTCTTTGGTATTATCTGCAAAAGTACTATTAAAGTTGTTCAAATCTTGCGTCATTTTTATTAATGCACCCGTAAGGTCATCTGTTAGATTGGGCATCAATTCTGTTTGTATCCATGTCAAAAATTTCCCCTTATTCTTTGACATTTCAGCCTTTGCTTCTTTAAATTTGGCGGTTAGTATTTTAGTAAATAAAACGCCTAAAAAACTAGCAACCATAGCAATTCCAATATCTGTCAAAAGCGTTTTTATACCGTCAACTTGAAGACTCCCACCTGTTAACAGGTTTGCTAAATCTTTCCACGCAAAAAATACGACACCAATTGCTACACCAGCTATTGTTGCCATAAGTCCCAAATAAAGAGGGGCAGACAACATTGTATCAACCTCCTCTTCTGTTTCTTCTGCATTACGATTTACAATTTCTTTAATTATGTGATAATCTACGCTCTTATTCCTATTTTTTGATAAATAAGAATTCACATCATCCAATGTTTGTTGAAAATCCTCAGATAAAGAATCATCATTTATAATTGAAATAAAACCTCTTTCACCTCTATGAATATGAACATGATTCTCCTTTGGATAAATTTCTTTTAAGCGTTTTACTTGACGATAGTTTTGTATAAATGAATATACTTGCCATATAATAATGCCAAGAACAATACAAACTACAATTATATACTGAATATGTTGAAATTCTTCCATAATTAACGACGGATTAATTTAATTTTTGCTTTCTCAATTATAGACAAAACATCATTTTCTAAAACCTTACATCTCCCTTTACTAATTGTTATAACATAATTAGCCTCAGATATTTCTTCAACTATATCACAAAAAGGATATAGTATTTTTTCTTTTTCTTGAATTGCTTTTTGATATTGGCCATCTTCGTTAAAGAAAAATTCATTTTTTGTCACAATATAAGGAGCCTTATTATTCATTGTACGCTCCAGACTATTCTCTAAAACTTGATAATAGGTTTTGTCAAAAACATCATTGTTATTCATTCCCATTTCACTTAAACGATCCCTATACCTCTTACTTTCCTGTGAAATCTTTAGTTTTTCTTCTTTCAAACGGTTATTCTCTTCTGTTAACTCAATATTTACATTTTGAGTTTTTTCTTTCTCGCCTTGAATATCAACCAATTTCTTTTTCAAATCATCAATTTCTTTTCTTAAGTTGTCTTTGTCTTGCTGTAAAAGATCATTCTCTTGTTTTAAAGAATCAAATTCTTTACGGTAGCAATATTGGTCACTACAAAGTCCATACAACATACTCATAGCTATATGAACATCTTCATTATTTAATGTATCAATTATAAACTTGCCCATATTTACGCATATTTTATTTTTACTTTTTCCAAAACCTGAAAATCACTACTCAAAACCCCTTCTTGCACTATTTCTATAGAATCTGCACTATCAGGAGATTTCACACTTCCTACGTTATCACAGAATGGTTCTATAATAGTAGTACGGTTATTTATTGCTTTTAAAGTTCGTTCACTATTTACAAAAACAAAATAAAGTTTTCCATTATCTTCCCATGCTTTATAATAAACGATATCACCTATTTCAGCTTGTTTCAATTTACCTCCACTTTGTATTGATAATTGTATAACATTACCTTTATCTTGGACGGTCTTTTTAATCGACTCATTCGGTTGCTGAATATCCCATGAAATGACATTTGGCAACATTTCACTTTCTGGCTCTTCTTCGCCTTGTCCTTTAGCCTCAAGCATTTCAACTCTTTTTTCTAAAAGTGAATATTTACGTTCAAGCAGTTTTATTCGTTCTTCTAGCTTTTTTTGTACATCTTCATTCGCCTTCAACTTTCGCTTCAATTGCTCATCATTATTGTTCTTTTTATTAGCCTGCGATTTGAGCTTATGATTTTTTGAGGCTCGAAATAAAAATTTCGATATAAATTGATGTATTGTCATACCACCTTAATTACCTTATTTTAAGTTAATTATTCATGTTCATATCACAAACTCTATTACTCAAATCATTTATTACACCGATAATAGGATAAAAGAATAATGTCTCCTCAATCACATCCTCCTTACTAACATCTTTTGATTGCAATTTCAGATTCACACCCTTCTCAATATAAGTCTCAAGATTTTCATTAAAACAATCAAGAGCTAATTGAGTATAACTCGGATCTATTCCAAAATTACTACTTAAAGACATACTTTTAGCTAATTTCAAAAAAATAAAATCGACAAACTTTTTAACTTCGTCAGTTACATCCTCATATAAAGCCTCAACATTGCTATATACATCATTTGTTACTAACTTATTTGTCAAAAGTATGGCTTTAGTGCTTCTTATATTATTAGGCTCATGCCCTAAAAACAAACCACCTTTACAAGTAGCCTCTTTCGGATTAATAGTATTAATTATTAATTTTATGTCCTTTATATCAGTATCATTATAAATCAATTCGAAAATTTTAGTTGTTAATTCTTCAAGTGTCCTTTGATTTGGAGTTAATACAGAAATAACTTTAGAACCATTTCCACTAAACGCAATGTTTGATGGAGACTGCAAGCCACAAATCTTCATTAAATTCGCTATATGATAAACAATAGCAGAATAAAAAATAAAGAATACAATCTTCTGAGTACTATCCCTTGCCAATATAGCATTAAAATCCACTTTATCAACCATTCCAAACTTCTTTATTTCTTCATTTTCTGAAAGAGAAAATAAAAATGAAGCAACTTCAGAAGAATTTCCTAAATTCCCAGCAGTCATATTCGCTAACATATCTTTCAACTCTTTTGTCCCTTCAAGATTAACAATAAATTCATCTTTAAACTGACGTATAATCCCATTCAGGCTGCCATTGTTCACAGCAACCAAGGTATTGCCAAATAGAGCATCAGCAGCAAATCGCATAGAAGTAATACATTTCACGCCATTTGTATCAGCTATAACAACATCTGTTGTTCCGCCACCTATATCTATAGTAACAATGTCTGATACATCTGACCGAGTCTGCTGAAAATATGAATACGGGGCAATAGACTCTGTTATCATTACAGGATTACTTCCTGTACTAAAATATTTATGATAAGCATTATCCCATATTCTTTTAAATAATCCTTGCTTTAAAGGAGACATACTAATGGGATAGAAACATATAATTTGTGTTTGAGACAAACTTGCTCCGGATTGAATAACTTTAGCACGAATCATCATAAAAAGAGATTCTATATAGCATCGAATTTTCTCTTCATTATCGGAACTCATTTGACTCCATTTTAAGTTAGGAATATAATCATTGTACTTAGGACCAACTACTGCTTTATTATACATAAACGCAGGAGAGGCATTTCCAAAAGCCACATACGAACCATTTCCACTTTCGTTTATGCCAGCATTATTCTTATCCATACAAAGCACCGTACGCATAGGGAATCGGCTTATAGCCCCTGCACCTATCGCTTCCGGTATAAATTCTCCTCTCAAATGATTAATAGGTGTATCATCACTGGGTTTGAACAATAAACATAATTGTGGCTGATCCTTACCAAATTCAAAAGCCTTTGGCAGTGTATTTTTACTATCGGAATATTCAATATGTGTATTAGATGTACCAAAATCTATAGCAAAAGACAATATTGTGTTCCCTGTTCTTGGCTGAAATTTAGGTATCATCAAACCACTGCCACCGCGTTCTTTCCCCTCTTTAGTTCTTATTGTTATCCGAGCAAAATCAAAAGTTTGCTTATCTATAATATATGTTTTTGTCCTATCATCTGTAACAATATCCACATTCCTTACCACAAAGTCCGGAGTGAAAAAACCTTGTGTCTGATGATGACAAATACAAGAAAAATCTTTATTCAAATTATAATCTCCAACAAGAACAATACGATAATGAGCATCTGAATCCTGAGCAAATTTTACAGGTGGGAATACGCCGACAGCAAAATCTTCAGGCGGTAAAACAATAGCCCCTTGATTATTCGCTTGGTCTGCTTTTACATCAAGCGTATAAATCCTCTTATATTCCACTTCATTTCCATTCTGAATAGGAATTCGTAATGTTACTTCTACCCCCGATGCTATTTGCTTTATGTCAATTGTATGCTTGCCTGATGGAGCACTACCCTGTAAATCTTCTACTGAAAAATAATCAAAATAAAGATCTGTTACCGGAAGCAAATAACCTTCTTCCCTCCCACTTTGACTACTATAATTTCCATCAAAGAAATAATCTGTATTAATAGCTGAAGGCAACTTTACAATCTTATCACTTAAAAAATCACTTATCGTAAGATAAGGATAAGGAATATTAACCCCCGGCAAACGACGGGTTTCCAAACTAGCAGAATCATAATAGGGTACTTGAATATTTCTTCCAAATGAAGTTCCAAGATACACAAGCCTTTCATACGTAGTATTTTTTATAACCGGCAATACTAAAGGTTTCATTTGAACTGTTATACTTGGTTTAATCTCAAAATCGGAATGTCCAGCTACAACAGGCCTTTTACAATGGAAAGGAAATCCATTTATTTCTATCTGATACTTCGTTGTTAAATCAACTGCTGTTTCAAGAATTTCATAATTGCTATCTATATATGACTTTTTCCCTGCCACCACTTGTTGACAAGACATTTGTATCTTATTAATCTCATTTTTCAGTTCATCATCAAGCACATAATAAACAGCATCAAGATAGTGTGCGACTTCCGGATAATACGCATTAAAATCTGGATTTGAAAAACTAAATGCATATAAATATTTCAGAAATTCAGGATCTCTCTTATCTAATGAGGCGTATTTTGTATCAAAAGCATAATCAGTTACAAAGCAAAGCTCCTTAGATATAGCTATTTCATTATTAGCAGTGGAAAAGAACAAAGTTGCAGGAGATGTAGCACCAATAATATGCATAGGCTTCTGTCCAGCCCCCTTGTATTTCAGAATATAAATATTATTCATCTTTCCAAAGTTATAAGGATCGTTACCCATAGCATCTTGCTTCAAAAACATATCCAACGCTTTACCGACAATTTTATGGACTTTAGAAGAAGAATTACAAAGCGTTTGAATCTCTTTTGAACGCTGCCAAACAACAATCTCTAATCTATCTTCTAATGAAGGAAAAGAAAAAAACAATTGTGCTATATCCAACGTATCTGAAACCATCTTATGATAAATAGTATTTCCATGAAGACATTGCAGTACGTGCTGCACACTCATATCAGCTATTGTTTTAGGGGCAACCTTATTAAAAGCTTCTTTAACAAGTTCAATTCTAGCAAAAGGTGACGGAATAGAAGTTATTTCCTTTTGTGTAGTCGTAGTTTCAGATATTGCATCTACATATCCGTGATTATAAGTTGTAGCAGATGTTGTACTCCAATCAACTATTGTTGAAGCATTTTTACCTCCATCTTTATTTATTCTAAATATATATCCCATTTTCTTATATTTTAAGTTTGTCTGAACACAATTCGCTCGTAACTATATAAAACAATTCCATAAAAGCTTGAGGCGCACTAATATTCTGTTGAATTTTCGACAGGTTTTTACTAAGTTTTTCATCAATCAAATCATAACTCTTCTTCGCAAATGGATTATAACCATATTTACATTCAGGCATTCCATTAATTTTATTCAAAACATCTGTGATGTCTTTATCATCAAGAAATGGCTTAAAAGCAATCTTATTCTTTGCCATTTCTGAAAGCCAATCTTCATATTGCAACTTGAAACCAAGTAACCATCCATAAAAATCAGTCCTTAAAAATTCTTCCCCTAACAAAGAATTACGTTCTTTCGCCCATTTTTGAGAGACCATATGCGAATCATCCCTATTTGTCAAATAGCTCATCATCAAAGCAAATTGAGTCATAGGCTTTCTTAATAAATGCAAGGTTTTATTTCCAAAATCGGAAAAAGTTACACATTGCGGTGCATTAGTTGAATTAAGTCCAAACTCATGAAAACTTGTCATAAACGAACTCGAATGACCTTTACTTGAAAAATCAACTACAGCCAATGCCGCCAACAATTCTATCAAATGAGCATCATTCTGTTGGTCTACTCCTCCATCACAATTCTTATAACCCCCTGAAGGCAAAACATCTCCTAAATAATACATATCATTTAGAGTTCCATTCCCGGTGACATTTTTTTCATAATAATTCAATGCGGCCTTAGCTTTTGTAATAAAAGAATCTGCTTGAATAGCACTTTTATCATTGACTTTCAAACTAAAATATGGAAGCAATGTCACAGCACCTATTGGAGCGGAAGATAGAGCTGTATTAGAACTGGTTCTCAACGTTTTAAGTAAAAGAGGAAATCCACTCGCACCAGTTCCGCCGAAGATGGAACTGATTATAATAACTTTATCTCCTTGTACAAAATCATTCTCAAAAGCTTTAAATTCTTGACTTTGTGTAAATTGATTCAATACAATACTACCAATATTAGGATTTCCTTTAAATCCTACATTCATATCCGATGACAGATTTGTATCAGAAAAGAGCATTCGCATGAAAGCCTGATTTTCCCTACTCATCATACTCAGTTCAATATAATTCTCAAAGTTCACGCCGGATGTACCAATTAAAGGTAATAAAAATTCCCCCTCATTGAAAGAAGATATATCCGTTGAAAAGAATTTATTTTTTGTATTACTGCTGAATTGAAGAGAATTATGTATCTCCCTATACGAACTCATTAATTTTGTAGTTCTTTCTAAATCCCCATTTGAATAATCAGGATCAATAATCATCGGAACTATTTCATCTTTGCATACAATGCCATTTGCCAACAACATTGTAAGCGAACGAAGGACACGAGAACCTGACCCTCCAATAGCATATACATATAACTTACCCATATACCTATAAATTGCAACAGTTAGAATTTTTGGAAAGGAACATATTTAGCAACACTACCCCATTTAATTATCAAAGACATAAGCACAAAGAATACAAAAGCCCATATTGAATTAGCTAAACAAAAGCCAAAACAATCAAGATAAGTCCATTCCTCATCAATACTTACTTCATTATTGATAAGAGGAGTCACCGTATAATATAAAGCAACTCCCATATTCAACACAATGTTTATCCCTGCATAAATCAGCCACCAAAATGTTTGTCTCCTGACAGGTGCAAGACCATAATAAAATACGGCACAAACAATCAGAGAAAATACAACCAAGAATATCCCTATATGCAAATATCCTGGTATCGTTTCATACAAATAGTTATCTAACAATACATCATAAAAACCATTTGTATAATAATAAATGGTACTAAAGAAATCCTCCATACTATTGTAGTGTTATGTTTATAGTAAAAATATTTTTATCTTTATTTGAATATGCGTTATAAACGCCTTCAATCAAGCTCTTAACACCTAAAGTTTTACCTTCTGGAGGAATACCAGTACCCTCATAATCTGAATCTTCTATCCATTGAGGCAACTTGTTTTGATACTCAATACATAGTTTACCCGGTGAAGGATGATTTGTCATTATAGACATTATACACATATTATCTTCCATTTCAATATTAGAAATAGTATATCCTGAGGGCAATTTGTAAGCATCATAATTTAAAATTGACTCTTTCCCTACTATAATATCCGACACATCAAATTTATACATCAAAGTATATGAGTCACCGTGTCTATCTTTATCCCATTCCTTAACTTTTACAGAACCAACTGACTCTCCTTTCATTCTAGCATTTTTAGTACATATTTCAGGTATAACTGATTTTGCCGATTGCAACACCAACATTCCATCATTCACTATATTAGGCAACTCTATTACCTTTTTTACTTTAGATGCGTCACCAAAAACCCATACATAAAAAGGTAAACTTTGATTACAAGTCAATCCGCCCGGATAATATTTACCGTCAAAATCTGAATTAAATTTTAATATAGCTATGGAAAGTTCTGAATTTTCATTCAAACCTTTTGTCAACAAATTCGTTATACCAGATTTTGCTGTTTCCAAATTTCCTACATTACTGGCAAAGCAATAATCTGAGACAAGTAACGTTACACTTTCCGACTTAGCTTCTGCAAAAGCCATCGAAAGTATATCATCTAATTTCGTAAAACTAGCCGTACAATTACTCCATATTTGCTGAAGAAACGGTTCGATACCACCATTAAAAGAAACGATTTCCGTATTTATATAATTAAGTGTTATAGTATCACCTGAATCTACATTCAATTGTTCATCAAGCCTATCATATAGATTTTTCAATATTTCTTTTGCTCTTGAATTTCCTTTGAAATACCCTTTCATACTACCTGAATTTTCTACCATAAAATGATAATATGAAGGTGATTCAGCTATAGTGGTATTGGATATTGTATCATTTTTTTCACTTGAACTTTCCATGTGTGTTTTACGTCCATTACATGAAGTCAACAATAAAATTACAACAAACAATATTGAAAAGATTCTTAAAAATATTGTCCGTAACCTTTGATTAAATGTAAAACATACATCTATAACCATAAAGCATTTTTCGTATTCTGCCAGGCTACCACAGCAGAGATTTAAAACAAAGGTTAACCCATACACACAAAAAACGTGGAGCCAGTCCTGTCACTCGTTCCACGCTATAAAGGCTCTCGCATTGCCCAGTTTGTCGAAACGAGCAACGCCGAAAGCCCCACGCCGATGTTTGTATATAGTTCACCCTTTCCCTTACCATCTATATAATAAGGAACACTATGGGCTGTACATATAAAACACCCCTTGGGGCGTTCCCGTTGCTTTGTTTTTGACAAACTGTATTGAACTTGCGAGATTCTTATAGCGTCAAAACCAAAGCGTCCAGTAACGCCTTTTATATGTATGCATTCCCACCCGACCCTTCCATAAAAGGAATTATCGGCATGGGAATGCCACAAATGTAAACAATAGTTCCGATATAATCAAATGAATCAAGAAATTTTATACATCTATTTCAGGAACAAAGAATGTTTTGCAACATCCAACTTAAACAAACAACAAACAATTGTTGCATTTCTCAATAAAAATCGTGACCTTTGCGACAGGTTAATCAATTAAGATTGTTTCCATGGATAAGCATCGTAGCGGAAGCAGGTGTTTTTTCAGGGGATTTTTGTATTGTATATGCATCATAACGTAAATATACCTAATGTAGATAGAGACGATAGAATCGGAAGTGCATTCAATCATCTATTTCGAGTGGTTATGCAAACAGAAAATCACCTTGACGGCGAGTTGATATGGGACTTGAAGAACTCACGTTTTTCCATCCGTTTTATCTCGCCCCTTTATCTATCTACAAACAAAGTATAAAAAGACACGTAAAGTGTATCAATATTCCTGTACTGATTTCAAACTATTTTGATTTAGTGCATTTTGAGAATCCGCTCTTTATAACAGAAAATATGGGATTAGACACCATATTGGAACCGTATATTGAAAGAAGCTACATCCCTATTTGCAAATTTGAACTCTGTAAAAGTAATATAGATGGATTGCAAAGTGTTTTACAGAAAGTTATATTAAAACAAAGCAATTCTGATAAACGGATTATTTCTCCATTCTCTTATTTATTAGGAGAAATTGTAGACAACATGAATGAACATTCGAAAGGTAAATATGGTTATATTTTCTCTCAATATTTGAAAAAAGAAAAATGTATTGACTTAGTGCTTGCCGATGATGGCATAACCATATTTAGCAGCTATGTGAATTCAGGTAAATATATGGATGAAATAAATGGAGATGAGGCTATAGCACTAAAACTTGCAACAGAAGGCCGGTCTACCAAAAACAGACCGGATGCAGAAAACAGAGGATATGGCATATCTTCTTCAAAAGAAATGTTGGTTGAAGGACTTTCCGGTTCGTTTTTTATGCTTTCCGGAGGTGCTTTCCATAGGCACGATGCAAATGGAAACGTATCTGTAAAACTGCCTGATACAATTAATTGGAATGGAACTATCGTACTTATGAGAATACCTGTACAAGTGCCTAAAGGGTTTGATTATTATAATTATGTTCGATAAAATAAATGATAGTGTTATGGATAAGATTTTTAAAATTTCCGAATTAATAAGCACGGATATCCGTTCTCGTGCAAACGCGAACATAATCCGCTCTGCAATTGATGGCATTAACGAGAGAATTGTCCTTGATTTTGACGGAGTTTGCTTTATCTCACGTTCATTCACGGACGAATTGTATAATGTATTAGAAGAGCATAAAAACATTTCGTTTACAAACACTTCTGATAACATAAAAGCAATGCTTGATGCGGTTGAAAAAGGACGTAAAAGCACAAGAAACTTTAGCAATAGTTCCGAAATAAAGGAGTTCCATGATTTTGCAAGCCTTTCGGCATTTCTTGCTACAATTTGAAAACTCCGATAAAGAACACACCAATGCCCGTACAAGAGAACTTCCACGTCCTTGTACGGGCATTATTCATTGATGGCTCAACAAACGCATCAATCCGCAAAACTTATTTCGCTTTCTGCGCTTCCTTTTTATCTTGGTAATGAAAATACACCAAGCTGGCAATGGCTATCACTATCACCATGACAGATACAATAACGGCTCCCATTATTTTTCCTCCTTTTCTTTTACTTCTTTCCGCTTCACATAAACCCGATGAGGGGCACGACCCGCTATGCCAATCAGTTTCGCATCCACCCACTTGTTCAGGTCTTGCCACGCCTTGTATTTCAAGAGTCCGGTAAGGTTTCCGTATTCGGTGCGGGTGATGTAATCGTGGGTCTCCAAGTACGACTGGAGCATAGCCAAGCGTTCTTCTTCCGAATAGGCGGACGAACTTTGCTTTACTTTCTTTTCCGACGGGGCACGAAGCACACGTCCATAGCATTGTTTCGAGAAGTGCTTCGACACGGTCATCTTCACCTTGTTGAAATGGATGGACTGAGCATGCACTTCGCTCTTGTCGTACACCTCCGTATCGGCTTTCAGCGAGACGGAAAGCGTTCCGATATTGCCTATCTGCACCCGGCGGCCTTCGGAAAGGAGTTGCACGGCCCAATGTTCTATCTCGTCCATTACGGCAAGGACATTCCCTTTGGTCAGCCCGGAATGGGCGACTATCTTTTGGGTTAATTCGTTGAACGAAACGGTCTGATACGGAATCAGTTTCGGATAAAGGCGCGGCGCGTTTTCATCGTTTTCTTTCGAAGGCAAAGGCATAAAATCGTAAAGTACACTCATGATAATGTGATTTTAAATGGTTAACAATCTGTTTTCTGCTATCTCCCTTCTACGGTTTCCGTCCCAAAACCGTACGGTTTTCGTACCAAGAACGTACGGTTTCCGAACCAAGAACGTACGGTTTTGGGACGGAAACCGTAAAAGGAAGACATCCGCAAAGATAATACAATGCAGCCCCGAAGTCAAGTATATCGGGGTTTATTTGAAAAACGAGAGGCACTTTTTTGCATCATTTTCGTGCAGTTTTTAGCGGATTCTGCATTTTTTTGATGCAAAATCGCTATATTTGTTCCCTAAACATAGAATATTATGGAACAACTGTATGAGTTTTTCAACCGGAAATTAAAGCATACGCCTACCGGATTCTTCCGGTACCGGTATAACCAAATCAAATGGAACGGACGGGCTTTCGGGCTTGTCGGTCCGCGTGGTGTGGGCAAGTCTACCATGCTCCTGCAATACATCAAGCAGCATCTTGACCCTACCGATACGCTCTATGTATCCGCCGACCATCTATACTTTGCCGAGCATAAGCTTGTGGAATTGGCAGACCGTTTTGTCAAAATGGGAGGGAAACACCTGTTCATCGATGAAATCCATAAGTATGAAGGTTGGTCGAGGGAGTTGAAGCAAATTTACGATAGTTATGATGATTTGCAAATCGTCATCTCCGGATCATCCATTCTTGATATATACAAAGGACTTGCCGACCTGAGCCGACGGATGCCCATTTATACGATGCAAGGGCTTTCGTTCCGTGAATACCTGCATTTGTTCCACCAAATCGAAGTACCGATATATAGCCTTGAGGAAATAGTGACGCATAAGGTCATGCTTCCTATCGAACATCCATTGCCGCTTTTCAAGGATTATCTCCGCAATGGATATTACCCTTTCGGCAAAGATGAAGAGTACGAAATGGAGCTGATGCAAGTTATCAATCAAACGATGGAAGCGGATATCCCGCAACACATACAAGCGAACATCTCTTTAGGACGGAAACTGAAAAGCCTCCTGATGGTGATAGCCAAAAGCGTTCCTTTCAAACCGGTCATGCAAAAGCTGGCGGAGACTACAGGCATCAGCCGGAATGACATCCCGAATTACCTGATTTATATGGAAAAAGCAGGTATGATAGCCCAACTCAGGGACACTACAGGAGGCATACGCGGCTTGGGGAAAGTAGAAAAACTTTACCTTGACAACACGAACCTGATTTATACATTAGCTCCGGGACAAGCGGAAATAGGCAACGTGCGGGAAACCTTTTTTATGAATCAGACAAGAGTAGCGAATGAAGTGACCACTTCCAGCCTCTCCGATTTCGAAATAAACGGAAAAGTATTCGAAATCGGAGGACGCAAAAAAGGGCAAAAACAAATCGAAAGTGCACAAGAGGGATATATCGTGAAAGACGATATCGAAAACGGTTACGCCAACATCATCCCCCTATGGGCTTTCGGGCTGAACTATTAGTCTCTTCTCACTCCTCTATCACTTCCACATCCGTTATCACCTGATTGCTCTTCCTCCGGTAACGGATGATACGGAAGAGGTCGGTCAAGCCGTAGACGATAGAAGATGCGCCTAATACGATGAAGGGGATTTTTGCGGCTTCGAATGGGTTTACTAAAATCAGGATGCCCGCCAGCAAGAGCAAGACCGGAATGACATAGAAGATAGCCGGAACGCTTCCCGTGAGCTTCCGTACCGAAATGAAGTTCATCAGCTGGCCGATGCCGCCCAATACGAGCAAAGCTCCCAATACATACATCAGGATGCCGACAAAGAAAGCAGGCATGACGATGAGCCATAGCCCCAACAAGGCACTACCCAACGCTACAATAGGGAATGCCCTTCCGCTTCCGTCTTCCGCACGGCTACGGGAAGCGAAATAGGCGAATATCCCGTACAAGCCCGGCAAAAGGAACAATACCCCAACCGTTATCACCAGATAAATCATCGCGGCTTCGGGCCACATCACCAGCAGACCCCCCATTATCAACGCGCACAAGCTGCACATTACTGAATAACCGAATAGTCTCATTTTTATTTCCTCCTTATTTATTACAATACTACGAAGATAATCGTTTTTTCTTGTTTATACAAATAAACAACTACAGATATAAAACAAAAAAATTCCCATTTTGTTTGCATATTCAAATTTTATCGCTACTTTTGCTCCCGAATCAAAACAAAAGCATAACAAAAACTTATGAACTCATTGATGACAAATACATATCGTTGGTGGCGTTACTTACTACTCATAAAGTCGTAAGCTAACCCAGTCCGCGTGTATTTGTCCTTTTTCATATCACAAACATAGTATTTAGACATTATTCAAAGGCTGTCGTTCTTACGACAGCCTTTTTTGTTTTTATCCCTTGCATCATAAATAATTAACAATATAAACCAACATGGAAAAGTATCAAGTAGACTCAAACGGATTTTATGGAGATTTCGGAGGCGCATACATCCCCGAAATACTCCACCGGTGTGTGACCGAACTGAAAGAAGCGTATCTGAACGTATTGGATAGCGACGAGTTCAAGCAAGAATTCTCCAACTTGCTTCGCGATTATGTGGGGCGTCCCTCGCCGCTCTACCTTGCCCGCAGGCTTTCGGAGAAATACGGATGCAAGATTTACCTGAAGCGCGAAGACCTGAACCATACCGGCGCACACAAGATAAACAACGCTATCGGGCAAGCTTTGCTGGCACGCCACATGGGAAAGAAACGCATCATCGCCGAGACCGGAGCGGGGCAACATGGGGTAGCAACGGCTACGGTATGTGCCCTGATGAACATGGAATGCGTGGTCTACATGGGCGAAACCGACATCAAGCGCCAGCACATCAACGTAGAAAAGATGAAGATGCTGGGGGCGGAAGTACGTCCGGTCACATCGGGAAACAAGACCCTGAAGGATGCCACCAACGAAGCCATACGCGACTGGTGTTGCCATCCCGAAGACACATACTACATAATAGGCTCTACCGTAGGCCCTCACCCGTATCCCGACATGGTGGCACGCCTTCAGTCGGTGATTAGTGAAGAAATTAAGAAACAACTCTTGGCACACGAAGGGCGCGATTATCCCGATTATCTGATAGCGTGTGTGGGAGGAGGAAGCAATGCCGCGGGCACCGTCTATCATTATTTGGATGATGAACGTGTAAAGATTGTACTTGCCGAAGCCGGAGGGAAAGGCATCCGTTCGGGATATTCCGCCGCCACTATCCATTTAGGGCGATTGGGCATCATACACGGCTCGAAGACCTTGGTGATGCAAGACGAAGACGGGCAAATCTTAGAGCCTTATTCCGTCTCCGCCGGACTGGACTATCCGGGCATCGGACCGCTCCACGCCAATCTTGCCGCCCGGCACCGTGCCACGGTATATGCCATTAACGATGATGAAGCCATCCGTGCCGCCTTCGAGTTGACCCGATTGGAGGGCATCATCCCGGCACTCGAATCGGCACATGCCTTGGGAGCGTTGGAGAAACTCAGCTTCAAGCCCGAAGACATCGTAGTGCTCACCGTGTCGGGACGGGGAGATAAGGATATTGAGACGTATTTGAATGAAGAATTAAGAATGAAGAGGCATTGTCATCCTGAGCGTTAGCGAAGAATCTCGTATGAGGATGTGTCATAATGGAAATTTACTATCAAAAAGTAATGTCATTCTGAACGAAGTGAAGAATCTCGTGTGCATCAGCTTGTGTTTTCGAGATCCTTCACTACGTTCAGGATGACAAAATGAAAGCTAATTTCTATTTTGACACAGTCTCGAGATTCTTCCTCCCTACGGTCGTCAGAATGACAAAAAGATACAACTATTAATTATTCACTCTTAACTATTAACTAAAGACATGACCTACCATTACCATACCCACCACAAAGTCTTGCTGGGCGACCTCCATACCCCGGTAAGCACTTACCTGAAGGTGCGCGACCTGTTTCCGCAAAGTGCCCTAATGGAAAGCTCCGACTATCACGGGACGGAAAATAACCGCTCGTTCATCGGGCTGAACCCGATAGCCAGTGTCAGCGTGAGCCACGGAATAGCCACCCTGCTCTATCCCGACCATTCGCGCGAGGAAATCGAGATAACCGATACATGCAGCGTAGAGCAAGTGATGAACCGCTTCCTTTCGCGTTTCCACGTAACGGGAGAGTATGCCGGATATTGCGGGCTTTACGGATACACAACGTTCAATGCCGTGCGCTATTTCGAACCTATCGAAGTGAAAGACAGCACCGAGGCGAAGAACGATGCTCCCGACATCCTTTACATCCTGTATAAGTACATCATCGTTTTCCACGATTTCAAGAGCGAAATGGTACTGGTGGAAATGGCTGGCGGAGAAGAGCCGAGCCACATTGCCGAGATAGAACGCGCCATCCACAACCGCAACTATACCACGTACGATTTCCACCCCATAGGCGAGACCTCCAGCACCCTGACCGACGAGGAGCACAAAGCGAACATCCGCAAAGGAATCGCCCGATGCCTGCGGGGAGACGTGTTCCAAATCGTCCTCTCGCGCCGGTTCGTCCAGCGGTTCCAGGGCGATGACTTCAAACTCTACCGTGCCTTGCGGAGCATCAACCCCTCGCCTTACCTCTTCTATTTCGACTTCGGCGGATTCCGCATCTTCGGCTCCTCGCCCGAAACGCATTGCAAGATAGAAGGCGGACAAGCCACTATCGACCCCATTGCGGGCACCACCCGAAGAAGCGGAGACAAGGAGACCGACCGGAAGCTGACCGAAGCCCTCCTTGCCGACCCGAAAGAGAACGCCGAACACGTGATGCTGGTCGACCTCGCCCGGAACGACCTGAACCGGAACTGCACCGGCACGCACGTGGCTTTCTACAAGGAGCCTCAATATTATAGCCACGTCATCCACCTCGTGAGCCGGGTATGCGGAACGCTTCGGAAAGACACCAATGCCATCCGCACCTTCATCGACACTTTCCCTGCCGGAACATTGAGCGGTGCGCCGAAAGTGCGCGCCATGCAACTCATCAGCGAAATCGAGCCGCACAACCGGGGTGCCTACGGAGGGTGCATCGGCTTCATCGGGCTGGACGGCACGCTCAACCAAGCCATTACCATCCGCACCTTCGTAAGCCGCAACCACGAACTATGGTTCCAAGCGGGAGGAGGCATCACCGCCCTGAGCGATGAAGAAAACGAATTGCAAGAAGTAAACAACAAACTGGGTGCCTTGAAGAAAGCCATCCTGATAGCCGAACAACTTTAAGAACAAAAGATTATGAAAACCGTTATCATAGACAATTACGACTCGTTCACCTATAACCTGAGCCAGCTATTGCAAGAATCGGGAGCCGAGGTCACCGTACTCCGAAACGACAAGTTCCGCATGGAAGACCTCGAAGCGTACGACAAGATTGTGCTCTCTCCCGGTCCGGGCATCCCCGAAGAAGCCGGCTTGCTCCTCGACGTCATCCGCACGTATGCCGGACGAAAGCCCATTTTAGGCATCTGCCTGGGCGAGCAAGCCATCGGCGAAGTGTTCGGAGGAAAGCTTGTCAACCTCTCCACCGTCTTCCACGGCATCCAAAGCACGGTATCCGTCGATACCCAAGATTACCTCTTCCGAGGGCTTCCGCACGAGATTCCTGTAGGCAGGTACCACTCGTGGGTAGTAGACAAAGCCTCGCTCCCGCCCGTCCTCCAGGTGATAGCCGAAAGCCGGGAAGGACAGGTCATGGCACTCCGCCACCGCGAATACGACATCCGGGGCATCCAGTTCCACCCCGAGTCGGTGCTTACCCCCGACGGGAAACGCATCATAGAAAACTGGATGAAAAGTTACACCACAGATTACACAGATTTTAAAAATTAATTATCCATCACATATTACACAATATTATAGTGCGCCACAAAGTCCCGATGTAGGGGCGGGGTCTGCCCGCCCGAATACATCAACCGATACATCCGTGGGCGCATTCGGGCAGGCAAACCCTGCCCCTACAAGCTAACAAATTAATCTGTGTAATCTGTGATGAATAAAAAACTTCACGCAATATGAAAGCAATACTTACCCGCCTTTTCGCCCACGAAGAACTCTCGCACGAAGAGGCACGCACGCTGATGCAAGGCATCACGCAAGGCAAATACAACGATACGCAAGTGGCATCCCTCCTCACCGTATTCCAGATGCGGGGAATCAAGGTCGATGAACTGGCTGGATTCCGCCAAGCCCTGTTAGAGACACGCATTCCCGTGGACTTCTCCGACTATGCCCCCATCGACATCGTGGGGACGGGAGGCGACGGGAAAAACACCTTCAACATCTCCACCTGTGCCTGCTTTGTGGTGGCTGGAGCGGGCTATGCCGTAGCCAAGCACGGCAACTACGGAGCCACATCGGTGAGCGGAGCCAGCAACGTGATGGAACAACACGGAGTGCGCTTCACGTCCGACGAAGCCCGCTTGCGCCGTTCCATCGAAACGTGCCGCATGGCATACCTCCACGCCCCGCTCTTCAATCCCGCCATGAAGCACGTAGCCGGGGTGCGCAAAGCCCTGCAGGTGCGCACGCTCTTCAACCTCCTCGGACCGCTCATCAACCCCTGCCAGCCCCCTTACCAGCTCTTAGGCGTGGCAGACCTAGCGCAAATGCGGCTCTACACCAACACCCTCCAGCGGTTGGGCATCGGGTTTGCCGTAGTCAACAACCTGGACGGGTACGACGAAATATCCCTCACCGACGAGTTTAAGGTGATGACCAACCGCTACGAAACCATCTACCGCCCCGCCGACTTGGGTTTCTCGCTCGCCCCGCAAGAGGAGCTATCGGGAGGAAGCACCCCGCAAGAAGCAGCCCGGATATTCGACTCCGTCCTGCAGAACCGCGCCACCCGTGCCCAGACCGAATGCGTCCTGATAAACGCCTCGTTCGCCATCCAAGCCCGCGAACCCAGAAAGCCCATAGAAGCCTGCGTGGCATTGGCGCGCGAATCATTGGAAAGCGGACGGGCATGGAAAACCTTATGCCGGTTTGTGGAAATAAATAGCTAAACGATTATGATATTCACCACAGATTACACAGATTTAAATAATTAATTATAGTAATGTAGTATAGAGGAAATAATTTAATTAATCTGTGCAATCTGTGGTGAAAAACCCAAAACATACACATCATGAGTAAGGATATTTTAGAAGAAATCATCGCGCACAAGCGCATCGAGATAGCGGAGCAAGAGAAAGCCGTCTCCGCCGCCTTCCTCGAAAAACAGATAGAAGGAAGCCGCCCCGCGCGAAGCCTGAAGCAAAGCCTCCTCGCCTCGCCCACGGGCATCATCGCCGAGTTCAAACGCCGCTCGCCCTCGAAAGGGTGGATAAAGCAAGACGCCGATGCCGCACGCATACCCGCCGGTTACGAGCAAGCCGGAGCCGCCGCCCTCTCCATCCTCACCGATGAACGGTTCTTCGGAGGCTCGTTAAGAGACATCCGCACGGCACGCCCCACGGTCTCCCTCCCCATCCTGTGCAAGGACTTCATCATCAGCCCCTACCAACTCTTGCAAGCCAAGGCGGTACAGGCGGATGCCGTCCTCTTGATAGCCTCGGCACTCACCCGGCAAGAATGCCTCGTCTTGGCACGGGAAGCGCATACATTAGGGCTGGAAACCCTGCTGGAAATCCATACCGAAGCCGAACTGGAGTATCTAAGCGAAAACATCGATGTGGTGGGAATCAACAACCGCCACCTCGGCACATTTCACACCGATGCGTCCCATTCGCTCCGGCTCATCGAAGCATTGCCTCCCGACGTGGTGAAAATCTCCGAGAGCGGCATCTCCAGTCCCGGCACCGTCCGTCGACTCCGCCAAGCTGGATTCCGCGGATTCCTCATCGGCGAAGCCTTCATGAAGACACCCGCCCCGGGAGAGACCTTGCGGCACTTTATTGCTGATTTTTTCACCACAGATTACACAGATTTAAATAATTAATAAGAATTACCAATGTAGGGGTGGGGTCTGCCCACCCAAATACATCAACTGATACATCCGTGAGTACATTCGGGCAGGCAAACCCTGCCCCTACAAACAAACGGAATGCGGACATTTATTAATCTGTAGTTACCACCATAAAAAATAAACAACATGATAGTAAAAGTATGCGGCATGCGCGAGCCCGAAAACATCCGCGCCGTAGAGCAAACCGGAGCCGACTGGATGGGATTCATCTGCTACGAAGGCTCGTCCCGCTACGTGGCGGACGTGCCCCGATACCTGCCCCGCCAAGCCAAACGGGTCGGCGTATTCGTCAATGCCGATATAGACAACATACGAAGCCATGCCCAAAAGTTCCAGTTCGATTACCTGCAACTCCACGGCACGGAAAGCCCCGACACCTGCCAGACATTACACGAAGAAGGCTTCCGCCTCATCAAGGCATTCGCGCTCCGAAGCATAGCCGACCTGCGGCAGATTCCGCCCTACGCCCCGTCGTGCGATTACCTGCTCTTCGATACGCCTTGCACCGGTTTCGGAGGCTCGGGCACGGCGTTCGACTGGGACCTGCTCCGGCACTACGAGGGCAGCACGCCTTTCCTCCTGAGCGGAGGCATCCGCCCCGAAAGCCTCGAAGCCCTGAAGCGTTTCCGTCATCCCCGCTGGGCAGGCATCGACCTGAACAGCGGCTTCGAAACCGCTCCGGCGGTGAAAGACGCACCGAAGCTGAAAGCGTTTATCGAGGCGGTCAGAAGAAATACAGATTCACCACAGAGGACACTAACAGATTTCATATTGTCATCCTGAGCGTAGGCGAAGGATTTCGAATACATCCACGTGAATGTCTACGAGATTCTTCCTCCCTACGGTCGTCAGAATGACAAATATTTTCAAAAAACAACTCTTAATTATTAACTATTAATTATCAACTACACACCATGAACCGTATCAACCAATTATTCGAACAAAAGAGCCGCGGCATTCTTTCTATTTACTTTTGTGCCGGAAGCCCGAAAACCGACAATACCGTCGAAGTAATCCGTACCCTCGAAGCGCAAGGCGTCGACCTGATAGAAATCGGAATCCCCTTTAGCGACCCCATGGCAGACGGGCCCGTCATACAGGATGCCGCCACCCAAGCTCTCCGGGGCGGCATGACCCTCCGCCGCCTGCTCGACCAGTTGAAAGACGTGCGGAGCGAAGTCCGTATCCCCCTCATCCTCATGGGCTACCTCAACCCTATCATGCAATACGGGTTCGAACGCCTATGCCAGGCCTGCCAAGCATACGGCATCGACGGGCTCATCATCCCCGACCTGCCTTTCAAGGACTACATCGAAGAATACCGCCCCATAGCCGAGCGGTACGACGTGCGTATCATCATGCTCATCACCCCCGAAACCAGCGAAGAACGCATCCGCGAGATAGACCGCCACACCGAAGGCTTCATCTATATGGTTTCGTCCGCCGCCATCACCGGAGCACAGAAGGACTTCAACGAGCAGAAGCAAGCCTACTTCCGCCGCATCGAGGCAATGCACCTGCGCAACCCCCGCATGATAGGCTTCGGCATCTCCAACCGCCAGACTTACGAGTCCGCTTCCGCCCACGCCGCCGGATGCATCATCGGGAGCAAGTTCGTCACGCTCTTACAAGAAGAACAAGGCGACGCCCTCCGCGCCATCACCCGGCTGAAGGAAGTGCTGAAGAGCGAATAGCCCCGGCATACGAAAGCCCTATGGGCTGCCAGCACATGCAAACGCCTCCGCCGACGTGAAAGCTTCGGGGGAGGCGTTTGTCAAGAAAAGAAATTTTATTTCAAAAAAAGCACTACCAATCCGCCTACCTGGATGCATATGCGGATGTATTCAGGGCAGGCAGACCCCGCCCCTACAGAGGTTTAACTGCTAAACTTTATGAACTAAGGACAACAACAAAAAGAAAGACATTTGGAGGATTATCATTCAGACATTGGTTACGATTCTGACCGCTATCGGGGACTTGGTTGGGCGTGACCTCGTGCCTCTAAACAACAGACAATTGACAATTACGATGCCGCACGGATAACTGTCAATTGTCCATTAATTCGCCCGCCGATTCTTTATTCACCCTCCAGCCGTTTGCCAATTTGTCATTTATTCCGTACCTTTGCGCCAAAATACGTACCGATTATGATTAAGCCAGACTATCCTTCCGTGCTCCTTATCTATACCGGCGGAACAATCGGCATGATTGAGAATCCGGAAACGGGGGCGCTGGAAGCGTTCAACTTCGACCAACTGCAGGAGAACGTGCCCGAGCTAAAACGCTTCAACTACCGCATCTCCTCTTACCAGTTCACGCCGCCCATCGACTCTTCAGACATGGAACCGAAGCTATGGGCGAAATTAGTGAAGATTATCCAGTACAACTACGAGAACTTCGACGGGTTCGTCATCCTGCACGGCACCGACACCATGGCTTACACGGCATCGGCACTGAGCTTCATGCTGGAGAACCTGAGCAAGCCGGTCATCCTGACGGGAAGCCAGCTTCCCATCGGCGTGCTCCGCACCGACGGGAAGGAAAACCTTATCACTTCCATTGAAATCGCCGCGGCGAAGCACCCCGACGGGCGCGCAGTGGTGCCCGAAGTGTGCATCTTCTTCGAGAACCTGCTCTTGCGGGGAAACCGCACCACGAAAATCAACGCGGAGAATTTCAACGCCTTCCGCTCCTTCAACTACCCCCCGCTCGCTACGGCGGGCATCCACATCAAATACGAATACGACCGCATCCGCCAGGCACGACCCGACATCCCGATGCACGCCCATTTCGCATTCGACACGAACGTGGTGATCCTGACCATCTTCCCCGGCATCCAGGAAAGCATCGTGAGCGGCGTGCTGAACACGCCGGGGCTGAAAGCCGTGGTGCTGAAGACTTACGGCTCGGGAAACGCGCCCCAGAAGCCTTGGTTCATCCGCCTGCTGAAGGAAGCCACGGGGCGGGGCATCGTCATCGTGAACATCTCGCAATGCCCGACGGGCATGGTAGAAATGGCGCGCTACGAGACGGGGCTGCACCTGCTGGACGCGGGTGTCATCAGCGGGTACGACTCGACCGTAGAGAGCGTGCTGACCAAGCTGATGTTCCTGTTAGGGCACGGGCTGACCCCGCAACAAGTGCGGAACGAGATGAACCGGCCGATAGCCGGAGAGTTCACAAGGGCTGAACTGTAACAGTATTGTAACACCTATTTCACACTAAAGAAACACGAAAGGCGCATCTTTGCGTGCAGAAATATTCACCACAGATTACACAGATTAAAACAATTATTAATTCATGAAATCGGTGTAATCTGTGGTAAAAACAAACAGAAAAAGCCATGAACGAATACCGAATCCTTGTAACAGACGATGAAGACGACTTGTGCGAAATCCTGAAGTTCAACCTCGAAATGGAAGGATACAAAGTAGACACGGCAAACTCGGCCGAAGAAGCCCTGAAGCTAGACCTCACGCAATACGACCTGCTGCTGCTGGACGTGATGATGGGGGAAATCTCCGGATTCAAGATGGCGCGGATGCTGAAAGCCGACAAGGACACCGCGGGCATCCCCATCATCTTCATCACAGCGAAAGATACCGAGAACGACACCATCACGGGCTTCAACCTGGGGGCGGACGACTACATCTCGAAGCCGTTCTCACTGCGTGAGGTCGTCATGCGGGTGAAAGCCGTGCTGCGCCGCACCGCCAACCTGCAACGGGGCGAAAGCGAAGAACTGAAGTACAAAGGCCTTACCGTCAACGTGCCGCAGAAGAGGGTGACCATCGACGGCGAGGAAATCCCGCTCACGAAAAAGGAATTCGAAATCCTCCTGCTCCTGCTCCAGAATGCCGGGCGGGTGTTCTCGCGCGAGGACATCCTCTCGAAGGTATGGAACGACGAGGTGTACGTGCTGGACCGCACGATAGACGTAAACATCACCCGTCTGCGCAAGAAGATAGGCGAATACGGCAAAAACATCGTCACCCGCCTGGGATACGGATATTGTTTCGAATGCGAATGAATCTTTTTTCACCTTTCACCACAGATTACACAGATTAATAAAATTATTTATGGATGTTAGTTTTGCTTGTAAATTAATTGATGAAATCTGTGTAATCTGTGGTGAGTTCAAATACACAAATTATGACCAAACTGATGTACCGCCTGCTTCCGTTCAGCAAACGCCTGTTCCTGTCCGTCGTCCTGCTGTTCATCTCTTTTGCGGTATGCTTCCTGCTGTTCCAATACAAAAGGGAAAAGGAATACAAGAGCGAGCTGCTCAACATGCAGCTGCAAAACTATAACAACCGCATGTACGACTTCATCGCGGACAAGGGAGAACTGGACACCGACTCCTTGCATCATTACGTAGCCACCCACATGATCCCAGACTTGCGCGTGACCCTCATCACCCCGCAAGGCAAAGTGGTGTATGACAATATCCAGCCCGACACGGAGCGGTTCGAGAACCACCGCACGCGCAAGGAGGTGCAAGACGCCCTGATGTACGGAAGCGGATACGACATCAGCCGCCATTCGGCAAGCATCAAAGGGGAAGCATACTTTTACTCCGCACGCTATTACCCTTCGCAACAACTCATCATCCGCTCGGCGCTCCCGTACAACGTGAGCCTAAGCAAGCACCTGAAAGCCGATTCGGAATACGTATGGTTCACGCTGGCCATCAGCCTGGCGCTCATCATCATGTTTTACCGATACACCCAAAAATTAGGCACATCGATAACCCAACTCCAACAATTCGCCCTGAAAGCTGACCGGAACGAAGCGATAGACATCTCGGAAACGTTCCCCAAGAACGAATTAGGGGAAATATCCCGGCACATCATCAAGATATACCAGCGGCTCCACCGCACGAAGGAAGCACTGTACATCGAGCGCGAGAAGCTGATATCACACCTGCAGACCTCCCACGAAGGGCTGGGCGTATTCACGCGCGAGAGGAAAGAGATACTGGTGAACAACCTGTTCACCCAATACGCCAACACCATTTCCGACCACAACCTGACTTCGACCGAAGAAGTGTTCAGTACCACCGAGCTTCAGCCCATCACGGAATTCCTGAACAAGAATGAAGGAAATTTCAGCAAAGAAGAGAAAAGGCTCGCCCTGCATGTGGACAAGAACGGACGCTCGTTCTCAGTGGAATGCATCATCTTCCAAGACCTGTCGTTCGAGGTATCTATCATCGACATCACTCAAGAAGAACAACAAGCCCGCCTGAAACGCCAACTCACGCAAAACATCGCACACGAACTGAAAACACCGGTGAGCAGCATTCAGGGATATTTGGAGACTATCATCAATACACCTAATCTTCCGGCTGAGACCATGCATACCTTCTTAGAACGAAGTTATGCGCAAAGCAACCGCCTGACCGTATTGCTACGCGACATCTCGGTACTGACCCGCATGGACGAAGCACCCAACCTGGTAGAAAGAGAAACCATCGACTTGAGCCTGATGGTAAAAAACATGCTGAACGAAGTGGCACTGGCGCTGGAAGAAAAGCATATTACGGTTGTCAACCGCATGCCTTACGAACTGACCATCAACGGGAACAGTTCATTGCTTTACTCCATCTTCCGAAACCTGATGGACAATGCCATCGCATACGCGGGCACAGGGGTAACCGTGAAAATCAATTGCTTCCGCGAAGACGAAAAGTTTTATTACTTCAGCTTCTCCGATACGGGCGTAGGCGTGCCAGAAGAACATTTGAACCGCATCTTCGAGCGTTTTTACCGGATAGACAAAGGACGCTCACGCAAATTAGGAGGCACCGGACTGGGGCTTGCTATCGTAAAGAACGCCGTACTTTTCCACGGAGGAACTATCTTCGCCAAAAACAACCCCAGCGGAGGGCTGGAGTTCGTATTCACCTTAAGGAAGGAGAAAGAAGCGTAAACGCGCTATATAACACTCCACGTGCAGACAAAATCGGGATGAAGCATGTAATGAACCGGATAGCTTGCCGCTTGCGAAGTACGGCACTCGCATCCGGTAAAGCATCCTTCCGAACAAAGCCGGAAAGGCAAGATGCGAAGGTGGTTCCTGAAATCGACTTCCGCTTGATTCATGAGCTTAAACATCGTCTCTTTCGCCGACCAATGCAGGAGCATATAACATAAGGTAGAGCGTTCCGCACCGCCGGAATAAGTTTCCAACGCCTCTTTTTCCCCCTGCAATTCTTCCTTAGACATAAAGCGGTCGGCTACTTTCAATACCCTGCCCGAAACCTGCTCGATATCAATGCCCACTTCCCGCGTAGGATGAAGAGCAACAGCTACATATCCTTTGGTATGGGAAATGGACAAATGAAAACTCCCGTCCGCCAAGAAAGGCTTTCCTGAAGGTTCATGACAAATCTCTTTTTCCTCACCGCACACCTCAGCCAGCAAGACCCTTACCGCCAGGTATTCGCTACGCCGGGATTCGGCTTTCATCCGGGAAATATCAGCATCATAAGGGAATGCCCCTTTCAATAAAGCCCTCAATTGCCCGTTCGATTCTTCCACTTTCCAAATAGCGAACATACCTTCCCCGATCTTCCAAGACTTAAACAGAGGCATTTCTTTTCTTCGTTACTTTTACTTTTACAATACGGTGCGCGTCTATCTCAAGCGCTTCGAACATGAAATCCTTATAGCGGATAATCTCGTGCAACGCCGGGAACTCGCCTTTCAACTCCAGCACAAGCCCGGCAAGCGTATCCGAATCTCCGGCAGCCTCCTCAAACTCGTCTGAATCGACATCTACAATCTTATAAAAATCGGCAAGCAAGGTTTTTCCTTCAAAGACATACACATTATCGGAAAGCTTCACATAATTATGCTCTTCTTCATCATACTCGTCATTGATTTCACCTACAATCTCCTCGATAATGTCTTCCATCGTAACCAGCCCCGATGTGCCTCCGAACTCGTCCACCACGATGGCGATATGAATCTTATTAGCCTGAAAGTCGCGGAGCAAATCATCAATCATCTTCGTTTCGGGAACAAAATAAGCCGGACGCACCAAGCCCTGCCACTTGAAATCCTCCCCTTTATCAATAAAAGGCAACAAGTCTTTTATATAGAGAATACCCTTGACGTTATCACGTGATTCCCCGTAAACCGGGATGCGGGAATACGCATTGTCTACCACACACTTAATGACCTCCGGAAAGGGCGTGCCGATGTCCAAGCCTACCATATCCAGCCGCGAAGTCATGACTTCCTTTACCGTTTCCTCGCCGAAACGGATGATGCCCCGGAGCATATTGCCTTCTTCTGAATTTTCGCTTTTGTCCGTCAAATCCAATGCCTGCGAAAGCCCGTCCACCGAAAGATTGGATTTCTTGTTCGGGAGCATCCGGCTTACGACAAAAGCCGAACGCGCCAACACGCCGGATACAGGCTTGAACAACGAACGTAACAAACAAACAGGGGCTGAAACCATCCGGCAAAAATCCAATGAGTTTTGTGCGTAACAAATGCGGGGCATCATTTCACCGAAGAGCAAGAGAAGAAAAACAAGAACGATAGCAAGCAGAATAAATCCTGCGGCGTACGCGCCTTCCCAACGAACCACATCAAAAAAGAAATAGGCGCACAAAAGAACGATTGCAACATTCACCACATGATAGGAAACCCAAAAAGTCGCAAACAAACGCCCGGAATCATCCAACAATTTCCGAATCCGCCGGTCGGCAACCGATTTTCCTTCATCTACCTTATCCATATCATCTTCGGACAAGGAAAAAAAAGCAATTTCCGAAACCGAAATCAAACCGGAAACACACAACAATAAAAAAGCCGACACAACGGCTACAACTGCCCCCGTAGAAGGAGGCGTAAGACTTAATCCGTCAAACCAATCTTTAAGAAAAGATAAATACGAGTCAGGGTCCAAAATAATATAATTTAGTTAAACATCAGATTCATATTACCCAACGATTACACCTATTTTAAAAAGGCAAATCATCTGCGGCATCCGCTTGCCGGGCAGGTTGTGCCGAAGCGGCAGGCTGCTGCTTGGGAGCTGCCGGCTGGGGCTGCCCGCCTTGAACGGAGCGCGGGGTCAGCATCTCCATATTATCGCCGAAAATCTCCACCACATAGCGTTTGATTCCGTTCGGGTCGTCATACGAACGGGAACGTATCTTGCCTTCTATATAGAGCTTGTCGCCTTTATGCACATACTTTTCGGCCGTCTCCGCCAATCCGCGCCACAACACGATGTTATGCCACTCCGTGCGTTCGGGCACTTGCGTGCCGTTCGCCAACGTATACCCTCTTTCCGTAGTAGCGAGCGGGAACGCCGCAACCGCTACGCCATTATCCAAGTAACGCACATCAGGGTCTTTCCCGACATTGCCTATCAGCTGAACTTTATTCAATGACATCTTATTCCTTATTATTGATATTTGGTTTCAAAATTAAAGAAAAAAAACGAGATACCAAACGGGAGACCGCAAATTTATGCAAATCGGCTGCCGGCACCCGCCGGAACGCACCCTGAGGCGCATCCCCGCCGGCTATCTCCACTTCGTAACAATCAGCGTAAATCACCCGGTGAGACAAGACGTGCTTCACCCGCCCCGCCACCAGCCGGAAGCCACGTACCTCACATCCCTCGAAAAGCCTCCTGTATGCCGGAAGCCCGCACACTTCTTCTTCCGCCGTTTCCCGCTCCGCCTCTATCAGAGGCAACTCATACAGGCCATGCCATATATCACCCGCCTCCCGCTTATGAAGAAAAGTATATGCGCCCGCCCGCACATAAAAATAAATAAAGTATCGGTTTGCCACCTTAGTCTTATGCCGCTTCACCGGAAGCATGTCTACCAATCCTTTTTGCAAAGCTACGCAACTATCCGACAAAGGACAAAACAGGCAGGAAGGAGAAGAAGGCACACACTGGATGGCACCGAAATCCATAATGGCCTGGTTATACAACGCCGGCACCGACCTCTCCAGCAATTCATCCGCCAAAGCCGTAAAAAGCTTCTTTCCCTGCACAGTATCAATCGGTTCTTCAATCCCCATCCAACGGGACAATACCCGATACACATTCCCGTCTACCACTGCACAAGGCATATCATAAGCGAAAGAGCAGATAGCAGCCGCCGTATAATCTCCCACTCCTTTCAGCTTCCGCACCTCCTCGTACGTATCGGGGAAGGTTCCCCGGGCGGCTATCGAGCGGGCTGCTTCGTGCAAATTCCTCGCACGGGAATAATAGCCCAATCCCTGCCAGTATTTCATCACCTCGTCTTCATCCGCCTCAGCCAAAGCAAACACATCGGGAAACCGCTCGATAAAACGGCAATAATAATCATATCCCTGCGCTACCCGCGTCTGCTGCAAGATAATCTCCGAAATCCATATCTTATAAGGGTCTTCCGTGTCCCTCCACGGCAAGTCCCGCTTGTTTTCCTGATACCAGCGTACCAGCGTTTCCCCGAACCGACTCATTTCTTATTTATTGTTTCCGATTAAAATCACTTAAATTATCCGCAAAAATACAGGTTTTCAGAATGCCAGATGCACTTTTTCTAAAATTTGTTCGAAAGAAATTTTTCCATGAGCGAGAAAAGCTATATATTTGCAATCCAAAAAATTAAGATAACGTATAACAATAATTATTAGCGAAATGACTAAAGCAGATATTGTAAACGAAATTGCCAAGAACACCGGCATTGACAGACAAACGGTATTGACTACGCTGGAAGCTTTTATGGAATCGGTAAAAACTTCATTATCAAATGACGAGAACGTATATCTCCGTGGTTTCGGCAGTTTCATCGTGAAGAAAAGAGCGCAGAAGACTGCCCGCAACATTTCAAAGAATACAACCATCATCATTCCGGAACACAACATTCCGGCATTCAAACCGGCGAAAACATTTACTCTTTCAGTAAAAAAATAAATTAACATTAGTATTAACCCTATAAAATTTTGAAGCTATGCCAAGCGGAAAGAAAAGAAAAAGACATAAAATGTCTACTCACAAGCGTAAAAAAAGACTGAGAAAGAACAGACACAAAAGCAAAAAATAATTGTTAGTCTGTCCTGACTTTCGATAAAGAACAAACTTGCAAAGCTCCTCATAGTCTTTCAGGTTTGTTCTTTGTGTATGAGAATCGTAGTATTAACCCTGTAAACTAAGTGACCAAGTGACAAGCGAATTAGTAGTAGATGTACAGCCGAAGGAAATTTCCATTGCCCTATTAGAGGACAAGAACTTAGTAGAGCTTCAGAAAGAGGAAAGAAATCTTTCTTTTTCCGTAGGCAATATGTACGTGGGCAAGGTGCGCAAGCTGATGCCCGGACTGAACGCCTGCTTCATCGATGTAGGTTTCGAAAAAGACGCTTTCCTTCATTACTTAGACCTGGGTCCTCAATTCCTTTCTTTTCAGAAGTATCTGAAGCAAGTTATCAGCGACCGCAAGAAGCTTTATCCGATGGCGAAGGCATCCATGCTGCCCGACATCGAAAAAGACGGAAGCATATCCAACGTCCTGCAGCAGGGGCAAGAAGTCATCGTGCAAATCGTAAAGGAACCCATCTCGACCAAGGGGCCGCGGTTGACGTGCGAGCTTTCCTTCGCAGGCCGTTATCTGGTGCTTATCCCGTTCAACGATAAAGTGTCGGTATCACAGAAAATCAAGTCGAGCGAAGAACGCGCGCGGCTGAAGCAATTGCTGCAAAGCATCAAGCCTAAAAATTTCGGCGTCATCGTGCGCACGGTGGCGGAAGGCAAGCGCGTGGCGGAACTGGACACCGAACTGAAAGTCTTGCTGAAGCATTGGGAAGACACCATCACAAAAGTACAAAAGGCAACCAAATTGCCGTCCTTGGTGTACGAAGAGACAAGCCGCACGGTAGCCATGCTGCGCGACCTGTTCAACCCTTCGTACGAAAGCATTCACGTAAACGACGAGACCGTTTACAATGAAGTAAAGAATTATGTATCCTTGATAGCCCCCGAACGCGCGGGCATCGTCAAGCTATACAAAGGCCAGCTTCCCATTTTCGATAACTTCGCCATCACCAAACAAATCAAGTCGTCGTTCGGGAAAACCGTTTCCTACAAAAGCGGGGCTTACCTGATTATCGAACACACCGAAGCGCTGCACGTGGTAGACGTGAACAGCGGAAACCGTTCGAAATCGGCCAACGGGCAAGAAGCCAACGCCCTCGACGTCAACTTGGGCGCAGCCGATGAGTTGGCGCGCCAACTCCGGTTAAGGGATATGGGAGGAATCATCGTTGTCGACTTTATCGACATGAACCTTGCCGAAAACCGTCAGAAACTGTACGAACGCATGTGCCAGAATATGCAAAAAGACCGCGCCAAGCACAACATCTTGCCGCTGAGCAAATTCGGCCTGATGCAGATTACCCGCCAACGTGTGCGCCCGGCTATGGATGTGGCTACGGACGAAGACTGCCCCACCTGTTTCGGCAAAGGGAAAATCAAACCTTCCATCCTGTTTACAGATACGCTGGAAAGCAAAATAGATTACCTGGTCAATAAGTTGAAGGTCAAGAAATTTACATTGCATATCCACCCTTACGTGGCTGCTTATATCAACCAAGGCTTCATGTCGCTCAAACGGAAGTGGCAGATGAAGTACGGATTCGGCATCCGTATCATCCCGAACCAAAGCCTTGCCTTCTTGCAATATAAATTTTATGATGCGCACAACGAAGAAATAGACATGAAAGAGGAGTTCGAAATCAAGTAAGAGGAACAAGCAAACGCCTCTTAAAAAGGAGAATCCCCTTGTCTTACCGCCGTTTAAAGGCTAAGTAAAGCAAGGGGATTCGTCTGTTTAACCACTATTCCGGATAATCCGCTTTTCTAATCGGCTCTGCGCATCGTGTACTTTCCGTAAAACTCACCGTCCTCGTCTCTGCCGGAAGCTTCAATAACCAATTCCGTATCTGTCAAAGAAGTAATGGTGGCAGTATCAGCCACACCATACATAAAGATAGTCAACCGGTTGCCGGACAAGCTCCATTCGCAATGCTCTCCCAAGAAAGAGCCTGTACCGTCTTCAAAGAACTCGCAATATATGCCATAAACCGACTCATCGACTTCTACGCGTTCGCCGTCATATTCCTCGTAACCCTGGATACGCACTACTTCCCATTTGCCGCACAACATGGATGTACTGCCCGCATTACCTTCATCATCATCGCTACACGACACAAAACCGAAGCTGACCATCATCAAAAGCAACAGCATCGACCAATTTTTCAATGTTTTCATAATCCTTAGCTTTTCATGCCCGCGGCCCCTGCAGGCGATTAACATTCCGATTAAGCATACGCAAGAGCCCGCAAAAAGGCTTATGCCTTGCTGCGCATCCTTCATTTATTACAAAGATAAAAAACAGCAAAAAAACGCAAAAACACTTTTTGATAAAATTCTTACTAAAGCATTAAAATACGAGACTAAACAGGCTAAAAAAGCGACTATATGGATAAAAAAATCAGAAACGGCGGCACATTTCTCCCCCGCAGCTATTGACATCCCGCACTTTCGATTATACCTTTGCGGAAGAAAAACACCTGTTGCGACAGAAATTACAATAGAAAACACAGGCTAATGCATACGGCTGCAGTTCCAGCAAGATTATTAATCCTACAACGTAAAGATTATTAATCCTGCTGCGTGAAGATTATTAATCTCACAACAAGCGAAGCTATATGCATAAAAACAAGCAGACAACTACATCAACCTTTTAAATAATCTGAGTATGATAAAGTACAGCTTAGTTATGCGTGGCGAACCCCGCCATCCGGAACGTCCGAAACGAGCATTCGCCTCGGCACAGTGCATTAAAACCTTATCGTTAGAAGAACTGGTGCGGCATATCAAAAATCACGGATGCGCTTATAGCACGGGAGACTTCATCGCCATTACAAAAATGCTGGCAGAAGCTACCGCCGAAATGCTGAAGGAAGGATATCAAGTAGAACTGGATGATTTAGGCAAGTTTTACATCACCTTAGGATGCAAGGGAGCGGAAAGCATGGAAGCGTTCCTACCCGAACAACACATCAAAGAAGTGAGAGTGCATTGGACTCCCGGGGAAGCATTCGACAACATGCGCCCAAAAGTTGAATTTAAAGAAAACCTGAACCGGCGGACGGAACGAAAAGTACTGCGTGCAGAACGGAAAGGAGAAAAAATACTGGAATTAACAGGCAAAAAATAACAAGGCAAACAAATAGCCTAAACGCTAAAAAGCCCTCCGGTTTCCCCGCGCAAAAGCGCGTCCGCCGGCGGGCTTTCCCCATTCATCGGGACAAATGGCTTATTCTTGTTCTTCGGCGATTGTTTCTACAGTCTCCATCTGAGGAGCGTCAACGAATTCGGCTTCACCGCCCGCAACAAGCAAGTTATACCACTGGATAAGCTTCTTGATGTCGCTGGTATGTACGCGGTCGCGGTCATAATCAGGCAATACAGCCGCCATAAAGTCACCCAATTCCTCACCCGAGGCTTTCTTATAATCGAACTGCACTTGCGCACCGTTTTCTTTCTGCTTGATTGATTCAAGCACCGTAGCCAAAGGCACTTCGTTGGTGTCGGTATACATGGCGATGTCACCCAACGAAATCACTTTTTCGCTGGCATAAACCGGCATTCTTTTCTTGTCAGCCACACTTTCGACAATCAGCATATTTTTAGCCTGAGAAATCAGCTTATACAGTCCCGGTTTCCCCGAGACGGCCAAAATAGTTTTCAACATACGTATTAATGGTTTATTTAATTATTTTATTCTGTGAGGCAAAATTACAATTCGCTTCCGACATACACAAATTTAGCCGGAGGCTTTTAGCTTTTTTCCAAAGTTTTCAGCAAATCGTCCAATTGAGGAGGCAAAAGCTCGATGCCGTCGTTGCGAATGACGTAATCCGAAAGCCGGCACTTCGTCTCGTCGTCCAGCTGCGCCGCCATCCTGCGGCGTATCTTCTCCTCCGTGGTGCCGTCGCGCTCTACCGCGCGGCGCATCCTTACCTCCCGCGGCGCATATACCGTCACAACAACATCGACAATGTCTTCAAACCCCGACTCGAACAAGATTGCCGACTCTAACGCCACAAACGCATGCCCTGCCCTTTCGGCAGCCCAGCGCAGGAAATCCGCCTTCACCCGCGGATGCACTATCGCGTTAACCCGCTCCGCATGCTGGGGGCCGGCAAACAGGTAGTCTGCCACCAACGGCTTGTTGAGCGTGCCGTCCGCCAGATAAGCCTCCCTGCCCAACAGACCGGTCAAACCTCGCCGGATATCCACATCGGTGTGCATCAGCCGTTTCGCCTCGCCATCGGTATCGTAAACCGGAACGCCCCGCTCCTGCAACAAGCGTGAGACATACGACTTCCCGCTCCCGATTCCTCCCGTTATGCCTATCCTTACCATCCGGCTTCCTCCCCTGTTGTCTGCTCTATCAGATAATCGACGGAAGAAGGCGATATGCGGACGTGACTGACATAATCGGGAGTGGTCTTCAACGTCAGCGGCAACTTGTCGCTTTTCGCACGCAAGATGTCTTCGTAAGTGACCCCGATGAAGAAATCGTCCGAATCAACGTCCTTGAAATGTGACAGGCCTACCTGGAAAGTGACTTGCACCTTCGAAGGGAAGGTGCGCAACACCTTATTCGCCGGGAAATTGATGCCTACTATCGGCACTTCGACCGTCTTTTCGGAATACATATCGACATATACCACCAAATCGTTGTAAGCCGGAACAAATTTCACCCCTTTAATTTTCTGAAGCGCGACCCGCTGGTTCAACGTATCGCTTACATTTTCAAGATGCACCCTTGAAGTATAAGCCGCAGTCAGCGTATCGAGCACCTCTTCGGGCGCATAAGCGATAACCGAATCGGGCGAAAAGCCCACATGGGAAATGTAATACTGAAGCCCGGCACTGACATCGCCGTTCAGGCGGACGGGCACCTTCTTGGCTTTCCCCATCGTGTAAATAAAATCAAGCGTATCGGGACGTATGGATATGAGATGTGTAGAAACATTAAGCTGGGCGGACACCTTCTTCAATAAATCCGCCGAAGAAATATGCACGTGTGTCCCCCGGTCTTTATAGTCATTGAAATCGAAAGAGACGGGGAAAAAAGTCCTCCCCAGCATATAGTTGAGCAATACAGTCCCCCGGTCTTCCACCCTCACCCGCACATCACCTGGCAGTTCGGATGTCAGCACAGCCTCCTTAGGCACATTCTTGAGGCGCAACGGCACCCTGAACTCCGTCTGGTACACGTCGTCTAATGTTTGCAACATCCAGAATGCAAAAGAGACCAGTACAAAAAACAAGAAGACCAGAGCCTCCTTACACTTATCGCTAAGCAAGAATTTCCTGATCTTCTGTATTTCCTGTCTGTAATATCGCTGTATGTTCTTTACATCGAACATCGCTTGGTTCTCTTATTTATTAGTGTTCGTGGCCTGAGCCTGCGCGTCGGCATAGATAGAATTCTTATCGACCTTTATCTTCACACTCGGCGCAATCTCTACAATTACCGCATTATCCTCTATTTCCTTGATTTTACCGTAAATCCCTCCGGCGGTAATGACCGCCTGCCCTACCTCCAAGTTCTTGCGGAAATTCTGGATTTCCTTCTGCTTCTTGTTTTGGGGACGGATCATAAAGAAATACATAATAGCGAAAATCGCCACCATCATAATCAGGAAAGAGTAATCGCCCCCTCCTTGCGCTGCCATAAATACAGTTAACAAATTCATAATAGTCTTTTCTTAATTAATAAAATATCTGCGGACAAATATATCAATTTTTCGCCAGCTTATTTTCCTTTTTTAACTTATTAACTATTCCGTCCAACGTCCCGTTGATAAAACCGCCGCTCTTCGGAGTGCTGTACAATTTGGCGATTTCCACGTATTCGTTCAGCGAGACATTGACCGGGATGTTTGGAAAACTCAATATTTCAGCCAGCGCAATCTGCATGATGACCATATCCATCACGGCTACCCGCTTCAAATCCCAGTTTTTCGAGTTCTCGCTGATAAGGTGGCGGTAATAATCCGCGTTCAAGATGGTGCGGCGGAAAAGCTTGCGCGCGAAATCCTGGTCTTCCTCGTCCTTGAATTCGGGAAGCAATGCTTGGTTCTCGCCGTTTTCAGGAGAAAAACGCTTGATGGTCTTCAACACAAACGTATCGACAATCTCCTTATCGTCATTCCAATACAAGCTTTGGTCTTCGAGCACTTCATCCAATGCCTGGTTATTGAAAATGACTTTCTTATAAAGCTTTCTCCACACTTCACGGTCTTCCTCGTATGAGGAAGTCCCGCTTTCCATATACTCCTTATATATATCGCTCTGCATAATTTGTTCGCACAAGCTCTTGATGAATTCGCCTTCGTTTTCCCATGTTTTCTTTTGGGAATTGACAAATTCGTTCAACTGCTTGTTCACTTCCAACTGGGCGACAAAGCGATTATCGACAAACTTCGTGTTAGGGTTTAAGTCTTCTGGCGTAGGGACAAGTTTGTGTTTGGCAGCATCCAACCGCCTGTTGGCATACCGCGTCACTTCTACCATGAGAAGCAGAAGATAATTGTACAGGTCATACGCCTTTGACAAACTGAAGAACAACTCCTTTTCTGCAGTATCCAAATTTTTCCCGCCGTTCTGATAATAAGCGTAGATTATCTGCACTACCTTCAAACGAATAAGAACTCTGTTAATCATACCTATTTTTTATAACTATGTCACATTATGGAGTGCAAAAGTAGCTATTTTCATCCATATCTTCCAAATAAAGTTCTGTTTTTTACTGTTTTTTTCTGTTTATAGATATTTTAATCCATCTTTTCTTGGCTATCTGAAGAAAAATCAGCAATTTTGGGCACGTTTTTTTAGAAATTACATACTTATGGAGGAAATGAAAAAAAACACGATGACTGAAGGAGACAAAGAAATCGTTTTTACAAAAGCTGTTAAAGCAGGAAAAAGAATCTATTATTTGGATGTAAAGAAAAACCGGAAAGGGGAAATGTTTCTCGCCATAACCGAAAGCAAAAAAGTCACGAGCGGCGAAGGAGACGTACCGCAAGTGAGTTTCGAGAAACATAAAATATTCCTTTATAAAGAAGATTTCGAAAAATTCATGGCCGGACTTCACGATACCATCCAATATATCGAACGCGAACAAGGGCCGATAGCAGGAGAAAGCCATATCGCCCGGAACGAAGATATAGCAAACGACGGATTGCTGGACAAACCGCTGAAAACAGATGACATCAAGATTGACATTGATTTTTAAGGAAGAAAGCTTGCGGTATCAAAGATTATCATTATCTTTGCACCGCTTTTTCAAAATTCGGCGTTGTGACAAACATATTGACGCACCGTGTAATGGTGAATTAAGCAAAAATCACTTAATTTAGAGTAACACAAAAAAATTATCAAACAATGAAATCAATTGACATTATCGGTTCTTTGAGAACTGAGACAGGAAAGAAAGCGACACGCGATTTACGGAGAAACAACCAAGTGCCGTGTGTCTTGTATGGAGTGAAAAAAGACGAAAACGGCCTTCCGGTTGCCACCCACTTCACTGTAACCGTTGAGGGTTTGCGCAAATTGGTTTACACTCCGCATATTTACGTTGTCAACTTAAATATCGACGGACAAGTGGTGAACGCCATCATGAAGGATATTCAATTCCATCCCGTAACCGATGCCATCCTGCACATAGACTTCTATCAAATCAATGAAGAATTCCCCATCACAATGGAAGTTCCCGTTCAACTGGAAGGTTTGGCAGAAGGTGTCAGAGCCGGTGGTAAGCTGGTCATGCAGGTTCGCAAGCTGAAAGTGAAAGCGTTGTACAACAATATCCCCGAACGTATGGTCATCAACGTTACCAACCTGGGATTGGGCAAAACAATCAAAGTCGGCGAATTGCAGTATGACAATCTGGAAATCCTTAACGCTAAAGACACTGTGGTATGTGCAGTTAAATTGACTCGTGCCGCTCGTGGTGCACAGGCTGCCGCTGCAAAATAAAGACAGCAATTCAAGCAAACTAAACAAATCCGCTTTCAATGAAATACTTGATTGTAGGCTTGGGAAACATCGGTGATGAATATCACGAAACCCGGCACAACATAGGATTTATGGTATTGGACGCTTTAGCTAAAGCGTCCAATATTGTTTTCAAGGACGGGCGATACGGAACCACGGCATCCTTATCCATCAAAGGAAGGCAACTTATTTTGCTGAAGCCCTCTACATACATGAACCTCAGCGGCAATGCAGTGCGTTACTGGATGCAACAAGAAAAGATTCCATTGGAAAACGTACTCATTGTAGTAGACGATTTGGCACTTCCCTTGGGGAGCCTTCGCTTGAAAGGCAAAGGAAGTGATGCCGGACACAACGGATTGAAGCATATAGCCGCCACATTAGGCACGCAGAATTATGCAAGGCTGAAGTTCGGCATCGGCAACAATTTCCCCAAAGGCGGACAGATAGACTACGTATTGGGACATTTCGATGAGGAAGAACGGAAAGTATTGCCCGAACGGATTGAAACAGCGGGGGAAATCGTCAAAAGTTTCTGCCTCGCCGGACTGAACATTACCATGAATCAATTTAATAATAAATGAAAGTAATAAAGAAGGTAAAGTAATAAAGAAGGTAAAAACGCCCTCTATTCTTTACCTCCTCTACCTCCTTTAATACTAAAAACAAAAAACTATGGCTGAAGCAAGAATAGACAAATGGATGTGGGCTGCACGCATCTTCAAGACCCGCACCATTGCCGCCGAAGCATGTAAGAAAGGAAGAATACACATCAACGGGGCACAAGCCAAACCTTCGCGCATGGTGAAACCCGGCGATGTAATTCAAGTAAGGAAACCGCCCGTCACCTATTCTTTCAAAGTTTTGCAAGCGATAGAAAAACGAGTGGGAGCCAAATTAGTTCCGGATGTCATGGAAAACGTTACGACGCCCGACCAATATGAATTGTTGGAAATGAGTAAAATCAGCGGATTCGTAAACCGTGCCAAAGGAACAGGACGCCCGACCAAGAAAGACCGGCGTGACCTCGACGAATTCTTTACTCCCGAATACATGGACGATTTCGACTTCGATTTCGATGACGAGGAAGAGGAATAATCATCTTTCACCACAGAGGGCACAGAGATACACAGAGTTTTTAATTTAATTTCTTCTGTGGTGCTCTGTGTCCTCTGTGGTAAAGAAATATCACTTTACAGATTCGCCTTTACCGCGTCAATCAGTTCCTGATATTCGGCATCCGACAAATAAACCTTGCCCGGATTCATTTGGAAAGTACCTCCGTAATCAGGCCCGTCTACATATTTCGGAGCCAGATGGAAATGCAAGTGCGACAACTTGTCGCTATAAGCACCGTAATTAATCTTTTCAGGATTGAATGCTTTCTGCATCGCACGGGTTACCCGCACCACATCCGCCATAAAAGCATTACGGTCTTCATCACTCAATTCGTTCAAGTCATTCACATGGTCTTTATATGCCACCAAACAACGTCCCCGATACGTCTGTTCCTTAAACAGGAATACACGCGATACATTCAATTGGGCTATTTCAATCATCAGATTGTGCAAAGTCTCATTATTCTGGCAATAGAGACAATCTTTCGGATCACTTTTCATAATTCTTACTTTTTATTTATGTGTTAAACATGGGGTCATTCTGCCGCAAACAATTTCTTCAAATTAGCTGCTTCACCTACTACCCATACGACATCATTTTCGCGCAAAGGCGCATGAACATCAGGGGCACGCAACGCATCTTCACCTGCCGACTCAATGCCTACCACCAAGCAATGATAATTCGAACGGAAGCCGCTTTCAATAATGTTGCGCCCGACAAAAGGCGAATTCTTATCCACAATAAACTGGCTTAGTTTCATTTCCCGTTTCTCCAAATCCTCGCCGTCGGGCGGAAGTACCGCCTTCTCTGCCATCGTGGAAAAGGCACTCAACTGTTCGTCTGTACCGATAATCTGAAGCGTATCATTCGGAAAAATGCAGGATGACCCGTCGGGGATATTCACCCGGTGCTTGCCCCGAATAATCGAAGCCACATGCACACCATACTTCTTGCCTAAATCCAGTTCTTTCAACGTATGCCCTACCCATTCTGAATCAGGAGACACCGTATAATCACTCAAGTGTATATCACGGTCGAGCAACTTCCCGGCATACGAAGGGCGTTTATCGCCCAAATACTCCTGTTGCATCTCTTTCGAACGCAAATTCAGTTCAAACGTACGCTCTAACACAATGGATTGTTTCTTCAAGAAACGGGAAAATATCATGCCGCAAACTACTAATATAGCTATACCCACCATCAAAGCCGCCGAGCCTTGAAACAGACGTTCGATGATAAAGACCACAAAACCCACCCCAATCAGCACACGGAAAATCACCAAAGAAATAAGCGGAGCATGATTGAACCGGTTATCGTTCCACAATGTCCGGAACTCTACCGAATGGTTTTTCTTCATAATCAATGCGCGAAGGAAAGGCGCTATCGCCAAGATGGTAACAATAGCGGTCACAATTTTTCCCCACATCACGCCTATCACCTCGAAAAGATAGGGTCGCATAAAATGCAGGCAAATAATCAAGACAGCGATAGAAAGCACCGAATAAATTAATACCACACGCGCTACTGCCAATAACAGTTTTTGCCAGTTGGTTTTATGGTTTACCGTAGAAGAGCCTGCCGAATAGCGTTCCAATAACAACTTCCAACGACCGGGCAAATGACGGTCTATGACATTATAAGCAGGCACAGCAAGCCGGATCATATAAGGAGTAAGGAACGTGGTAATGACCGATACCGCCACCACTATCGGATAAAGGAAATCGCTCGTCACCTTCAAGCTGACACCCATAGCAGCAATGATAAAAGCAAACTCACCTATCTGAGTCAGGCTGAACCCGCATTGCATGGCTGTTTTCAACGGTTGTCCCGACAAGAGGACACCCAAAGTGCCAAAGACGGTCTGCCCCAACAAGACAGCCCCAACAATTGCCAAGATAGGATAACGGTATTCCACAATCATGTGCGGGTCGACCATCATACCCACCGACACGAAGAAGATAGCCCCGAACAAATCTTTTACCGGAGCCACCAAATGTTCGATATGTTCCGACTCAACCGTTTCTGATAAAATAGACCCCATAATAAATGCGCCAAATGCGGGCGAGAAGCCTACCGCAGCCGCCAGATAAACCATACCGAAACAAAAAGCAAGCGACACAATCAACAACGTTTCGTCACTCATCAGCTTGCGTACCCGCTTCAACAATATCGGTATCAGGTAAAGCCCTACCACCAGCCATAATATCAAGAAGAAAACCAACCGGACGATACTGAGCATCAGTTCACTGCCCTCAAAATGCGTACTGACAGCCATCGTGGAAAGCATCACCATCAGCACAATCGCCAAAATGTCTTCGATAATCAATATCCCCAATACCACACCGGCAAAATGCTGTTGGCGCAAGCCCATATCATCGAAAGCCTTATACACAATGGTCGTGGAAGACATGGCAATCATTCCTCCTAAGTAAATACAGTCCATTTGTTTCCAACCGAACATCCAGCCTACTGACACACCGATGATAATCATGAATAAAATAATGGTGCAAGCCGAAATGATTGCCGAACTTCCCACTTTCAACAATTTCTTAATACTGAATTCCAACCCTAAGGCGAACAACAGGAAAATAACGCCAATCTCCGACCACAAATCGATATTCGCTTCATCGACCACCGAGGGAGTAAAAGCGAAATGAGGGCTGCAGAGGAAACCAGCCACAATGTATCCCAACACCAAAGGTTGTTTCAACTTCTTAAATATAAGAGTCATTACGCCGGCACAAATCAAAATCAGTGCCAAGTCGCTGATAAGAGGAGCTAATTGAGACATATTCGTTTACTTGTTTTTTTAGTATCGTACCGCAAAAGTAACAAAAAACAAAAAACATTGCTACCTTTGCAGCAAAATAAAACAGAAAATATGATAGTTTGCATAGCCGAAAAGCCCAGCGTGGCGCGCGACATAGCCGACGTACTCGGGGCAAAACAAAAAAAAGACGGATATATCGAAGGAAACGGATACCAAGTGACTTGGACATTCGGGCATCTTTGCACCCTGAAAGAGCCGCACGAATATACTCCCGCATGGAAAGCATGGTCGCTTTCCAGCCTACCGATGATACCGCCACGCTTCGGCATCAAACTGATAGAAGATTCCGGCATACAGAAACAGTTTCAAATCATCGAACGCCTGATGCAGGCTGCCGATGAAATCATCAACTGCGGTGATGCCGGACAAGAAGGAGAACTTATCCAACGCTGGGTGATGCAAAAGGCAGGAGCGCATTGCCCGGTAAAACGTCTGTGGATTTCCTCGCTGACCGAAGAAGCCATCCGCGAAGGGTTTGCCAAGCTGCAAGACCAGTCGCAATTCCAGTCGCTTTACGAAGCCGGACTAAGCCGTGCCATAGGCGACTGGCTGTTGGGCATGAACGCCACCCGGCTCTATACCTTAAAATACGGGCAAAACCGCCAGGTGCTTTCCATCGGAAGGGTGCAGACCCCTACCCTTGCCCTCATCGTCAACCGCCAGCAGGAAATCGAACATTTCGTACCGAAACAGTATTGGGAGCTGAAGACCGTCTACCGCGACACTACTTTCAGTGCCATCGTACGAAAAAGCGATGAAGAACTTGCCGAAGAAGCCGCGCAAGCCAACGCATCCGGCAATAAGAAGAAAAGCCAGGACGATAACCGGGGCATTCCTCCCATCACCGATGAAGCTACGGGGAAAGCCTTGCTGGAACGCATCAGCCAGGTGCCTTTCACCGTGACCGACATCAGCCTGAAGAAAGGCACCGAGGCACCGCCCCGCCTCTTCGACCTGACTTCGCTGCAAGTGGAATGCAACAAGAAGTTTGCCTATTCCGCCGATATGACCCTGAAGCTCATCCAGTCGCTCTACGAAAAGAAAGTGGCGACCTATCCGCGTGTAGATACGACATTCTTGAGTGATGACATTTATCCCAAATGCCCGAAAATACTAGAAGGATTGAAAGACTATACCGCCTATACGGCATCCCTTGCGGGACAGAAGCTGATAAAGTCGAAAAAAGTGTTCGATAACTCGAAAGTGACTGACCACCATGCTATTATCCCGACCGGCGTACAGCCGCAAGGGTTGACCGACATGGAAAAGAATGTATTCGACCTGATAGCCCGCCGCTTCATCGCCGTGTTCTATCCCGATTGCAAATTCTCCACTACTACGGTCACAGGCGAAGCCGACGGCATCGAGTTCAAGGTGAGCGGCAAGCAAATCATCGACCCGGGCTGGAGAGTCATCTTCGCCAAGGAACCGAAAGAGGACACCAAAGAGAATGAAGAAGAAAGCGTACTGCCCGCCTTCACCAAAGGAGAAAGCGGACCGCACACTCCCATGCTGAACGAAAAATGGACCCAACCGCCCAAGCCTTATACCGAAGCTACTTTATTAAGAGCCATGGAAACGGCTGGCAAATTAGTAGATAACGAAGAGCTGCGCGATGCTTTGAAAGAAAACGGCATAGGTCGCCCCTCTACTCGTGCGGCTATTATTGAAACATTATTTAAACGGCATTACATCCGCAAGGAACGCAAGAACCTGATAGCCACTCCTACAGGCGTGGAACTCATCGGGCTGATCCACGAAGAACTGCTGAAGTCTGCAGAACTGACCGGCATTTGGGAAAAGAAACTGCGCGAGATAGAACGCCGCAGCTACGATGCGAAACAGTTTTTAGACGAACTGAAACAAATGGTAGACGAAATCGTACATAGCGTATTGAGCGACAATACGAACCGTCGCGTCACGGTGGTGCAGGAAGAACTTGTACGCAAAGAAGCGGAAAAGAAGAAAAAAACTCCGGCAACCAAGCGGACAAAGAAAGCAGCTGTTCCAGCCAAAGAACCGCAAACCGCATTGCCCGAAGGGGATGCCATCATTGGAACCGTCTGCCCTTTATGCGGGAAAGGCACGATTATAAAAGGAAAGACCGCCTACGGTTGCTCGGAATGGAAAAACGGCTGTACGTACCGCAAGCCGTTCTGAAAGAGTTAAGAGTTTATAATGAATAGTTAATAACGGTAAGATAGCCAGTATTCACTATCCACGTCACGCCGGATTTGTACTCCGGCGTAATTGACCTACGGTTCCGCAAACTCAATTACGTTGGATTGCAAATCAGCGTAACGAAAAGTTGCTTTTATTTTCTCCGATAAGTTTACTTAGCAAACCATGAACCAATGTATGATTGAAAGGATTAGAATCTGTTTCAGGCAGTCTCCCTTTTACGTTCTCCGTCCCAAAACCGTACGGTTTCCGAACCAAAAACATACGGTTTCCGTACCAAGAACGTACGGTTTTGGGACGGAAACCGTAAAAGGATGCCGCTTGCATCGATAATACAATCCAATCTCTTACATATCTTTGAAGGTATTCTGAAATGAATTATAACGTGATTAGCTTTAAGAACGCAATAATTATAATAGGATAAAAGAATATAGGTATTACTTTCCATAATCCACGCTTATAATGTTTTTTTCTTTCTTCTTTAGTCATTTTTAAATATTCCTCATGGATTATTTGAACATATCTGTCTTGTTTTAGCTTTTTGATTATCGCGTTGACAACTATTAGACATAAGATAACTGTACCTAAAGCTATACTTAATTTGTATTGTGGAGTTCTGTATATATGTACGAGTATAAAAAGAATTATGCAAGCTGTAAATACGAAAAGTGTTTGTAGAGTTCCCCAAATTCCGTTGTATATGTTTTTTTCATCAAATTCTTGTTTGTATTTTTCCATCATATAAATTTTTGAAATTACAATCTCATAATAGAATGATTTTATTTTTTTCATATTTTTCAAATAACATTATTGATTTACAATCAAAAAAGTGCGATTGCAGCATACTGCTGTTTTCCAAAAAAGCCGTGTATCAATGTTACGAGAACTATTGACACACAGCCTACATTGTTCTGAATTCGTCGAATTCACGTTATCTTATCCTAATTCACACTATTAACTATTCCCTAAAACAAGGCTCACCTGCTCGGGCAAATAACCGCTCCGGATGCGCCACTCTTGCGGATAGAGGTTATTGGCACGGTTTCCGATGTTCTTGACAAAGCCCAATGCCTTTCCCTTATACCTTATTAATATATAGCCACGGGGAGCATCCGCCTCCAATGCAAACGCTTCTTTCCGCAAATAAGCAATCGCCTGTTCATAGCTTACCTCTACCGAAGGGAAAGCTTTCTCATTACGGCAGACCGACATAGCCAAGGCATGTGAAGGAATTAAATCTTTCCCCTTTATCTCTGCTACCTGAACACCCGCACAAACCATGCGCATCCGCTCCCGAAGGATTTCATAAACAGACTGATAAATAGCGGAAAATGCAGTAATCCGATTCTGCTCCATCATCCATGCATATTGGTCGGAAGATACTAACCAGTCTTTGACTTCTTTAGGCAAAGCCGGCATTTTATCCTTCCCTTTCCCGCCTTTTGCTTTCTTTTCCTTCCGCTGGCGGAATGCCGGAATATCTTCCTCGCTTTCTCCCGACTTGCGCAAGACTGCCATAAACAATCCTTCGCCTTCGGTACGATGAGGCAAGAAGCGATATACAGGGAAATCTTTTCCCGCCAAATTCCCGGTTATACCCCATTCGGGCTGCACTTCTACCGGAAGCATTTCCGCCCCTAATTCTTCGGCTATCCATGCCACATTGTCTTCATTTTCTTCCCGATTGTACGTACACGTGCTGTATATCAATAGTCCACCAGGTTTCAGGCACCTCCAAATATCACTCACGATACGCCGCTGGCGTTGCCAACAGAGCGCGACATTCTCCTTGCTCCATTCTTCTACCGCCACCGGGTCTTTGCGGAACATACCTTCACCCGAACAAGGTACATCGGTCAAAATAATATCAAACAATTCACCCAACTGAGCAAAATCGGCAGGATCGTTATTTAAGACCACGGTATCGGGATGCCCCCACTTCGTGACATTCTCCGCTAATACCTGCACCCGATTGCGCATCACTTCATTTGCTACCAACAGGCTTCCTTCGGGCAAGACAGAGCGTGCCAACGTAGATTTTCCACCCGGAGCGGCACAAAGGTCGAGCATCACTACCGGCTCGTGTACATATTGCTTCAAGACTTGTTCGAGAAACATCGAAGAAGCCTCTTGTACATAATAACATCCGGCATGAAACAAAGGGTCGAACGTGAACGCAGGACGGGAAGATAGATAATAGCCTGTATCACACCACGGCACCCGATGCCCCCCTTCAGGCACAGCATCCGTTTTCAAGCGATTTACACGGATACTGACCGGAGATTCCTTGGAAAGCGCTTCACAAAAGGCAGCAAACTGCTCTTCGCCTAACAAATCACGGGTTCTTTTTATAAAATCAACAGGAAGATTCATTTTTTGTATGCTATAAAGTTGCGCAAAGATACAAAATCAAAAGTTTACAGGCAAACTGATTTCTTCCACCTTCCTCCGTTCGTATCCCTGAATCTGTGCCACAATCAAGTGAAGCTGAGTACCTGAGGTCAGAAGCTGCACTTTCTTGCCTTGTCCATATTGTTTGATTTGCTCCACGGCTTCCGCCCATTGCTTCTCCGCTTTCTCTTCCGTATCGGATATGGAAAGGTATTTCAATTCCAAGATATAACTGTGCTTCACCATCGGCCAGCGTGCTAAGTCCGGCATCAGGAAAAAATCACAATAGCCGTGGTTCAGTTCCACTTCGGGAGCGGTCAGGTAATACGTGTTTAGGCTAAGGTAAGCGTTCATAAAGCCCTGCAAGTTCCGTTCACCTTCTATCAGGCTGCGCACCGCAGTCGTATCGTGATACGCTTGCAGGATGTAATCCATCATCGGACACCAATTGCCATCTAAGGCAGCTTCCCGATAGCAACGTATTAAGCCGGACAGGTCAACGGGACGCAGGTTTTGGTATTCACGCAACAAAAACTCGTAATATTGCTTGCGGACATTGTTATTGGGAATGCCCAGTTCCTGTTCAATGCCGTAATCATCGGTAAAGGTCAGCATCCCGTAATAGAACAACAGGCTCTTGAACATTTCCGGGTCTGTCAACTGAGCGGCAGGGAAAGAATTGGCGACATTTCCTGTAATAAAGCCTTTCTCGGCTATTTCTAACAAAACCCCTTTCCGGTTCCCGTCTAATTGATCCAGTCTGATTAGGTTATTCAACTTTGCATAGTCCATACTCGTGTTCCGGTCTATCATCTCTTCCGGTGCACGTCCGTTTTGGATAAAGCTATTCAAATAATAGGTCACCATGTCGCAATTGAACATTTTCGGGTCAGTGTAGATTGATCTTTTGGCAAAGCAATACCCGTCATACCACGGCTTCATCTCCGTTATCAGCTGCTCTTCATCCGCTTGCAAGACACCTGCCTCTTGATAATAACGGATCATTTCACGCACTTCCGTTTCACTGAATCCTAACATTTGGTTGAAGCGGGCGTCCATGGTGATGCTTGTAGCGATGTTATATCCGCTGGTCAGGTCATCCAAGGTGACCGGGCTGACCCCCATCATCAGGATACGGTCGTAGTTTCCCTTGAACTTCTTGAACACATCCCGATAGAATCCGCTCGCATGAGTCATGGCGTGATAGATGTTCTCGCCTTTCTCATTCAATACCGTATTGGTGAAATTATCGTATTCGTCCACGATAAGATAGAGCGAACATTTCTGGTTCTTCGCGGCGTCGTGCACGTAATTCATGATGTCGCTGGCGGAAGAATATTTGTTCAATTCGTCCAAGTAATCTTTCGGATAATATGCCGCATACTTGCGGGCAAAGTTGGTAAACTTCATCCGCATATACCCGTCGAAGTTTTCCGTTAACTCATCAATGGTTCCTCCGATTTGGGAAAAGTCGATATGCATCACTTGGAAACGCCCCTGATTCCACGTAGGATGCTCCGCTATCCAAAGCCCTTTAAACAGTTCCTGAAAATTATCCTTCTCTGCAATGTCATAATAATAACGCAACATCGACAAGAACAGACTCTTGCCGAAACGGCGGGGACGAATCAGGAAAAGAAAACTGGCTGTTTCTTCTAACTTGGTGATAAACGAACTTTTATCTACCAAATAATAATTTTCACGACGGATACGTCCGAAATCCGAAATACCATAAGGAAGTGCTTTATACGTTGCCATATTCAAATGCTGTTTTCCGTTTTTTCACAAAAGCAAAGGTAATGATTATTTTTATAAAAGCCTAAACAGAACCCATAAACATACTCGAATACACAAGAAAAAACACCTCATGAAAAGTAATATATACTGCATCGGCCATTTCATATAGATGTATCGGCTTACGAATATATATGAAACGGCAAAGTAAGTGCTCTTACTTTTCAAACGCTTATTACTTGACAAAATCCAGGCATATTTTCTTTCTTTTAAAAAGAACGTTTGCGCATTCGCCCGAATCTGATTACCTTTGCCTGAAAAATCAAGCAAACACAGAAAAATGCAACAATATTTAGACCTACTCAGACGCATCCGCACCGAGGGCGTGCAGAAACACGACCGCACGGGAACGGGGACTATCAGCGTATTCGGACACCAAATGCGCTTCAACCTTGCCGATGGATTTCCACTGGTAACTACCAAGAAACTGCATCTCAAATCCATCATCTACGAACTGCTTTGGTTCTTGCGCGGAGATACCAATGTACATTACCTGCAAGAGAACGGCGTGCGCATTTGGAACGAATGGGCGGATGCAGACGGAAACTTGGGGCATATCTACGGATACCAATGGCGTTCATGGCCCGACTATGAAGGAGGATGCATCGACCAAATAGCGGAAGCCGTAGAAGACATCAAGCACAATCCCGACTCCCGACGCATCATCGTCAACGCCTGGAACGTAGCGGACCTGAAAAACATGAACCTTCCGCCCTGCCACATGTTTTTCCAATTCTACGTAGCAAACGGACGGCTCAGCCTGCAAATGTACCAGCGCAGTGCCGATTGCTTCTTAGGCGTACCGTTCAACATCGCTTCGTATGCCCTCCTGCTCCAAATGATGGCGCAAGTGACGGGACTGGAAGCGGGCGACTTCATCCATACCTTAGGCGATGCACACATCTACCTGAACCACTTGGAACAAGTAGACCTGCAACTGACCCGCGAGCCTCGCCCGCTCCCAAAGATGAAATTGAATCCGGATGTAAAGAGCATTTTCGACTTCAAATACGAAGACTTCGAATTGACCGATTACAATCCGTGGCCGCACATCGCAGGAAAAGTATCAGTATAAAATATACACCACAGATTACACGGATTTTATAATGATTATTTTAATCTGTGTAATCTGTGGTGAAAAAAGCATTAATCAATTATGATTACTATCATTGCCGCTATCAACAAAAACCGAGGACTTGGTTTCGAGAACAAACTATTGTATTGGCTTCCCAATGACCTGAAACGCTTTAAGGCATTGACCACGGGGCATACCATCATTATGGGACGGAAAACATTCGAGTCGCTTCCCAAAGGTGCTTTGCCCAACCGCCGCAACATCGTATTAAGCAAAGGAGCGCACGACTTTCCAGGCACCGAATGTTTTCACTCGTTGGAAGAAGCCTTGGCGCATTGTGCAGAAGAAGAGGATGTTTACATCATTGGCGGTGCCAGCCTCTATGCCGAAGCCTTATCTATTGCCGACCGCCTTTGCCTGACCGAAATAGAAGACGCTGATAAAGAAGCCGATGTATTTTTCCCGGAAGTAGACAAGAAAATATGGAAAGAGGTGAATCGGGAAACGCATCCCATCGATGAGAAGCACGCATACGCATATAGTTTTGTGGATTACGAGCGTTAATCTCACCACAGATTACACAGATTTTATAAATTAATTATTTTAATCTGTGTAATCTGTGGTGAAACTTTTTATCACCTCCGCTTCCGGAAAAACGCTTTCATCAAATCGGCGCATTCGTCTTTCATGATGCCCGAAACCACTTCGGTCTTCGGATGCAATGCTGCGGGAGCATAACGCATATAACCGCGCTTCTCATCTTCGGCACCGAATACCAACTTGCCTACTTGTGCCCACGCTATGGCACCGGCACACATCACACACGGCTCTACCGTCACATACAGCGCACAATCATTCAGGTATTTGGCTCCTAATGCATTTGACGCAGCCGTAATGGCTTGCATCTCGGCATGAGCCGTCACGTCGTTCAACGTTTCGGTTAAATTATGAGCACGGGCGATGATACGGTTTTGGCATACAATCACCGCACCTACCGGCACTTCTCCCCTTGCCGATGCTTTCTCTGCCTCAGCCAATGCCTGCTTCATATAAAATATATCGTCTGCCATCTTCTCCGTCACCTCCGCATATCGTGTTCCTTGAATAAAGTGGGATAATCCTCCTCCATTTTCTGATGAATGAACGTCAATACTGTCTCCCGAAACCAGCGTGCTTTATTGGTTATCTGATAATGTTTCAGATAACGGTCGATAATCTGTGCCTCTTCCTCGCTGAGCAGGCACACCATCCGTTGCTTCCGCGGAGAAGCCGAGGAAGGCACTTTCTTTCTCTTTTTTCCGTTGTTCGTCATCTTTTTTTAAATCATCCTATACTATCTAACCCACATTTCCGAGCAAGATCCAACAATTCCTTATCTGTCAGGTTCTCTTTTTCTGATTTATCATAAATCGCTACCATAATAATTGCAGCATCCACATCTGCCATAATAAGAGTATGTGTTATTACACGTGCTCCCCCACTTTTCCCCTTTCCTTTAGAAGCCATAGCCATACGCACTTTACGCAAATTGTACTTCAAAAGTGTTCCTTTTTCCGGATCTTCACGCAATTCAGATACAAGTGCTTTCAAATCATCAGGGAGCGATTTGTAACGTTTACGTAATCTTTTGTATTCTTTTTCAAATACAGAAGAATAGAAACTGTTTTTGATTTGATACAAAACAGTTTCTTATTAATACACCTTTTTCTCCTTTCAAAAAGAAAGGTTTGTCTCAATCATTAATCATTTTGGAATATCTCCATATACAGGACGAACCGAACAACCAAACGTATAATAGGTCATCATTATATCCATTATTTCTAACATATTTTCATCGTTACCTTCATAGGTCAAAGCAAACAACTCAGAATCCATATGCTGAAATATGTCATAATATCCCTCGCCAGACCAGTAACGCCCTCCTGTGCCTCTACTACGCAAATCATGATAACCATAATTGAATCCGGCAGCTGGAAAGAAAAGCTTATTGCCCGTAATACGACTAGTAAAAAGAACACCTTTTACCTCATTGATTGTAACAAATTCTTGCGAGGTATTAGTCAACAGTTCTTTCATTTCCTCCTTCGTCGGCATACGCCATTTACCGCCCCATTTGGCTGTCGCTATGTCATACATGGGATTTCCTGAAATAATATCTGGGATCCCTGATTCTCCATAACAATTTTCATCTTCTAAACGTAAATCTGTTCCGGTGATATCTCCCCATATATAAAGTCCGCCATATTCTGTAGTTTTTGAAGCACCTATGTTATGGCTTGCCCATTTTACGGAAAGTCCCATATCAACCGCATCCGCTATTACCGGAGTCTCTTCATAATAAACCACAAATGTGGTATCCCCTTTTACCTCACAATAATCAGTGCCCTTCCCGTTCCAGCTGATAGTATAAGTGTTCTTTCCCGGATATACATCCACGGTCTGTTCGAATTTTCTTTCGCGTCCATCCAAATACTTAGCACCTCCATAAGCAAAATAATACTCATGTCTACAGTTTGGTTCGCTCACCAATTGAATGCCAACTTCATCCACCATATAGAAATTCTTAATTATCCCTTTCAAGTTCAATGTTGTGTAAGTTTCGTAACCGCTGAAGCTATATTCATTTTCATGCGAAGTGATAACTGCTATCGGTTCTATGGCATCTATTACCGGCAATTCACAAATAGTTCCACGCTGAATGGTAGGCTTGGCCGGCTTATACCATAAATTATCACCCTTCGCATTTTGAAGTTTGACTTTCAAAGCACTAGAATAAGCTCCCGTGGGAAGAGGGATATAGAACGTTTCTGTTTGCCCTGACATGTCTGATGTGAAGTTATAAGTCACCACATGATAGTCGCCATAGCTATTTCCCTTCAAGATTGCTTCTGTGTCTTCTATATCGTCAATTATAAAATAACTGTAAAGATTAGAATCCCAATAATTAGCTTCTACCACAAGTTTTTCCGCCTCGGCAGGAATATCTTCTATCGTCACTTTCAACAATCCCCAAAGATGTTTGAAGTAAAGCCCATCTTCACCATCGGGCAAGCCCAACATCGGCCCGTTGCTATTACCAGTATATGCATACGTATTCGGTAATATAACCGACAATGAGCCTTCTTCCAATTCCGCTGTCTCATTATAAGGATAAAATGCAGCCACTGGTTTTCCTTCGGGCATATCGCCAGTAAAGTTGGCTACATCGCCGGTCATTCCACTGTAAATAAACGGTACCGATACAGAAGCTCCTTCCATAAACACCCCAATTGTATCGCCTTCTACCCATAACACCTGATTGGATTCGTTTACAGTTGTACGCGTACCTACCGTATTTTCCACTCTTACCTTTAATACATAAGAATTAGAACCGATATTACCGGATATTAATTCTTCTTCGTTGCTACATCCCGTTAGTAAGGCTAAGAAATATAGTAAACTTCCATATAAAAACTTTTTCATATATTTTCTTCGTTAAATGTTATATATTACTTTAATATACTGTTTCTTCGTCCCAGCTTCCTTGTTCTTCATCGTATGGTTCATTTCCTGTTCCAATTGTACCTTCCGGCTTTTCTTTGCCTTTTTGTTCTACGATTATCGTCTCACTGAGTCCGTAAGTTTCATTAGAAATAACGATTTGACTACTGCGGGCTGTATATGCAGTGTTTGCCGATGCCATAAACATATATGTGAAAACGATGGTTCCGTCTGGATTTTGTTCCACTCTTTCATCTTGCAGAATTACCCACTCTGTCTCTCCAATATTTACTGTCAAATCTTTTCTATTGCTTTCCATTTTTATGACAAACTCTTGTCCTTCTGCAGCTAATTTGTCCGGTACTGAAACCAATGTCAAATAGGGAGCATCCATACCTGTTTGAACTACATTGACTTGTTCACTGATTCCGGATTCTACATTATAGAAACGAATATATCCGGTTCGCTTTTCTATACTTTCATTGATGTCAACACTAACCGTTATTGTGTAAATCGAAGACAAACCGTTTTGTTCGGTTATCGTTGCATCAATAATGTTTATCCAGTCGGTTTTCTCTATTTGATAGAAGTCATAATTAGGACAGAACTCTACCTTTATTTCAAAAGTTTCGGCGTTATAGTTTAAGGAAGAACCTGTTGGGGAAAGGATTTTCACATAAGGCGTTATTCCCGTCTGTACTACTCGGACTGTTTGAAGGATGCCGTCCGTTCCTGAAAGGGTAATAATAGCCTCACGATCCATCATAGAGTCGTTACTATCGACTTCAAAGATTAAGTTATGTTCTCCTGAGTTTGTGTTCCCTTCGGCAAATCGTAACCAATTGGAATCAACATCTATCTCAAAATCAATGTTAGATTGTACCATGAACTCTAATTTACCTCCTTCTGCTGGCATTTCATACAAATTTGGTGACACAATGATGGCTGCCTCTTGTCCCGTCTGTGTTACAATAAGTTTTTCTTCAAGGTTATTTTCCTCACTAATAAAAAATATTTCGGCTGTGCGCATACTGTTACTTTCATTGGGAAAAATACGGAAATGATGGACATTGTTGTTGCTTCCTTCTTCTATAACCCAATCAGATTCGGAAATCCGTACATAATAATCCACATTACACTGAACTGTAACATCAAATATGTCTCCTTCGCTTTCTGCCGTATATTCATTTCTTGATAGTTGTAAGAAAGGCTTTATTTCTTCTTTTTTGGAGGCTTGTTTCACTGTCACAACTTGTTCTATTTCTTTATTTTGAAGAGTGATGGTCGCTTCACGTGAGGTCTCTGCGTCATTTGGAGCGATATCGAAATATAATTTCCTTTCACTCAGTCCTCTACCGCGTTTTTCTGTCTGTGTAATCCAATCGGCGGAAAGTGATACTTCAAAATCTACATTCGTCTGTACGATAAAATCAAGTGGGCCGCCTTCGGTAGGCATTTCATATATACTTTGTGCTAAAATAATTGCATCCAATTGCATTTGAGTGATGCTCACTATCTGCTCTAATTCATTTTTGCAATCTACAAAACGTATTTCTGCTGTGCGGGCATCGTATGATTCATTGGGTGCGACCGTGAAATAATGAGTATACGTAGAAATGCTTCGGGAAACATCTTTTTTCAGCCAGTTTACATTGGGCATTTCTATATCATAATCGGTATTACTTCTCAATTCTACTTTTATAGTCTCTCCGGCACTGCCTACAATATATTCCGACTGGGTTAAAACCAATATCGGATTAGAAGTGTTTCCTGCTTGATACACAGTAACTTTTTCTGTTAACCCTTTACCTCCTTGTAATGTAATAACAGCTTGACGAATCTCTTCGTTTTCATTCATGTCCGCATGAAAATACAATGTGGAAGAAGTCAGTGCACGCGAGCGCGATACAGGCGTAAGCCACGTCTGTGCATTCGCTTCGATTTCATAGTTCACAGTGGTATTGGCTTGCAACTCTATCGAAAAATCCCCTCCTTCGGCTTCTATTTCTACTTTGTTAGAAGTCAGAATCAAAGCATCTTTCTGTTTTTGCGTCACGGTTATCATTCGTTTGATATCACCCGATGCTATAGTAAGCGAGGAGTTACGTTCATCATAATTCTCATTCGGTGCAGCCGCTAAATTAAGCGTATAAGTACCTGCTTTACCGCTCATTGGTGTAAGAGTAAGCCAGTCCGATGCAGCTTCATCTACAACAGCGACCCAATCGGAAGTGGTTGTGAGAGTCAAGGAAGCTATACCGCCTATCGCTTCAAATATCGGAGGCTCACCTTCCAAATTAACCATTGTGGACGGAGATTCAGGAGATGGTTCTTTTCCTTTTTCTTCCGAACATCCTTGCCAAAGCAATAAAAGCATGCTAAGGATAGACAAAATGAATAATTTCTGTTTCATTTTATTCATAAGAAGCTGTTTTGAATTGATTCAAGAATAATGTTATAGGTCTCCATAAAATTTGAAATCAGCAGGTCAATTGGAAAAATGTTATATCTTTAAAAGTACCAAACTATAAAGTATGACACAATATCCAACAGACCTGACTGAAAATCAGTGGCAAGTTATAAAAAATATTTTAGAACCGCAAGCGAGGAAACGAAAATATTCGCTTCAGGAGATAATGAATGCAATTCTTTATATCAACAAGACCGGCTGCCAGTGGCGTATGCTTCCCTCCGACTTCGCTCCAAGGCAAAGTATCTATTACTATTTTCGAAAGTGGAAGCTTGAGGGCGTGTTTGAAGAGATGATGTACGCTTTGCACAGACTCGTCCACAAACAGGCGGGACGGCAAGAAAGTCCAAGTCTTAACATCATGGATTCCAAAAGCGTAAAAACATACCATCATGTTGATTCCGACCGTGGCATAGATGGAAATAAGAAAGTTAAGGGACGAAAAGAGCACATCATTGTTAGTACGCTTGGACTTCCGTTGGCCGTTGCAATCCATGAAGCCAACCTGCATGACAGCAAGGGGGCTCCACTGGCTATGGAGAAATTCGCCTATAGTTTCCATGTTTGGTGAAGATTCTGACCGACGGAGGATACAGGGAAGGCTTGGCTGATTGGGTCAAAAAGAAATTCGGATGGACATTGGAAGTCGTGCCTAGGCCTGACGAACGCCCGTCCAAGTTCCTTGTGTTGCCCAAACGATGGATTGTGGAACGCACTTTTTCGTGGTTGGAAAACTTTAGAAGGTTAACTATCGATTATGAATTTCTTGCTGAAAATGCGGAAGTTATGGTACAGATTGCATTCATCCAAATCATGCTTAACAAATTTTATCGAATGAAATTAAAACATTTTCTAAACAATCTTACTCATCCAGCAACTCTTCTATAGGTTTCAACGATATTTTCCCTTCACGATAATCTTTCACTTTTTTAAAAGCATCTTCTAACTCATTCTTAAGCTCATCTTTCGACACTTCCATTTCTTCGTTTCTTTTCGCCACAATTTTCTTGATGGCTTTCAAAACTTTTTCCATTGAATGTGCATCATCAGCTATATAACTTAATTGCTGAAAGATTTGAGCATTGACAGTACCTGTATTCATACCTTCCGATGTTTATGATTTCATAATGCAAAAATACCGAATTTCTTTCCAAAAGTGCAAAATATTAGCCCTTTTCTTTTCTTATCCTTTGAATCATTAGCCATCCTATTGCTGCAATTCGTTTTTTTCATACCTTTGCATAAAAAAAGAACAATATGGCAGAACATAACGAGCTTGGGAAAGAAGGCGAAGACGAAGCGGCACACTATCTTACCGAACGAGGCTATCACATCCGGCACCGGAACTGGAGGCGAAGACGGAACGAACTGGATATTGTAGCGGAAAAAGACAACCAACTGATTATTGTGGAAGTCAAGACACGGCGAAACGAAGCGTACGGACATCCCGAAGACGCCATTACCAACCGCAAGATACGCACATTGATATCGCTCGCCGATTCGTATATCAAGAAATTCAAGCTCGACATCCCGGTGCGTTTCGATGTCATTACGGTTGTAGGCAATGAGCCTCCTTTCCGCATCGAACACATTGAAGAAGCTTTTCTGCCTCCTATCTGGTAAAAATCCAATTCACCGCAGAGGACACAAAGGAAACAATTTTCAATTCTCAATTTTCTATTTAAAATGAACTATCCCGAACCTATCTTCTTACAAGAAACCACTTCCACCAATACATATCTTGCCGGTTTATGCGACCGCATGCCCCAACCGGAACTGACCTGCGTATATACTTCCTACCAAACATCCGGACGCGGACAACGGGGAAACAGTTGGGAATCGGAACCGGGTGCGAACCTGCTGTTCAGCTTTGTAGTCTATCCTTCCTTCTTAGAAGCCGGACGCCAGTTCTTCCTTTCGCAAATCACCGCACTTGCCCTTACCAATGTGCTTTCGGATTACACCGAAGACATCTGCATCAAATGGCCCAACGATATTTATTGGAAAGACAAAAAACTATGCGGCACACTGATTGAGAATGACCTGATCGGCACCTCCATCAGCCGTTCCATATCGGGCACAGGCATCAACCTGAACCAGACACAATTCTTGAGCGACGCACCCAATCCGGTCTCGCTCACGCAAATCACCGGACAGACATACGACCCGACCGACATCCTGCACCAAGTGATGCAACGCATCAGCTGGTATTACCGCCTGTTGCAAGACGGGCATACCACAGAAATAGCCGAACGCTACAAACGGATGCTGTACCGCAAAGAAGGGCTTCACGCTTACCGGGACCGTGAAGGAAGTTTCCTTGCCCGTTTCCGCGACATCGAACCTTCGGGCAGACTGGTGTTGGAAGACTCGAACGGACAATGCCGCAAATACCTGTTCAAAGAAGTCGCTTTCGAACTTTAACCCTCTTATACCTTATTATATATGTCACCTACCAACCAACGCATTCTCCATATAGCCATTCCCTCCATCATTTCGAACATCACCGTTCCCTTATTGGGATTAGTGGATGTAACCATAGTCGGCCATCTTGGGTCGGCATCCTACATCGGTGCCATTGCCGTGGGAGGAATGTTGTTCAATATGATTTACTGGATATTCGGCTTCTTACGCATGGGGACAAGCGGACTTACAGCGCAGGCATACGGTGCACACGACTTGCCCGAAGTGACCCGCACGCTGCTCCGCTCGTTAGGTATCGGCATCGCATTGTCACTTGCTTTGTTAATGTTGCAATATCCCATCCGCACCATAGCCTTCCACTTGATTGACGCCAGTCCCGAAGTGCGTAATCTCGCCTCGCTTTATTTCCACATCTGCATTTGGGGCGCTCCTGCCACATTAGGGCTATACGGCTTTACAGGTTGGTTCATCGGTATGCAGAACTCACGTTTCCCGATGTACATCGCCCTTACGCAAAACGTGGTGAACATCATCGCCAGCCTGTTCTTCGTGTTTGCCTGCGACATGAAAGTAGCGGGCGTGGCATTGGGCACCCTCATCGCCCAATATGCAGGACTCTTCATGGCATACGCGCTTTGGCTCCGTTTCTATCGTCCCTTGCGGAAATACATCGAATGGAAACACGTCTTCACACACGAGGCTATGTCACGTTTCTTCCAAGTGAACCGCGATATTTTCCTGCGTACACTTTGCTTGGTGGCGGTCACCGTATTCTTCACTTCCACAGGAGCGGCGTATGGCGATGTGACCCTTGCCGTCAACACCTTGCTGATGCAACTTTTCACCCTGTTCTCTTACATCATGGACGGATTTGCATACGCCGGAGAAGCTTTAACGGGAAAATGCATCGGTGCACGAAACTCAAACGAACTCCGCCTCACCGTCCGCCACCTTTTCGGTTGGGGCATCACTCTTGCGCTTGCCTTTACTCTCTTGTACGGCATCGGCGGAAAAGGTTTCCTCGGACTCTTAACCAACGAACGGACGGTCATCGAAGCCTCATCCGCCTATTTCTATTGGGTGCTTGCCATCCCGTTGGCAGGATTCTCCGCCTTTTTGCTCGACGGCATCTGTATCGGAGCTACCGCCACGGGCATCATGTTGAAAGGCATGTTCACGGCATCTACCGGCTTTTTCCTCATCTATTATGGACTGAACGGCTCACTTGGCAACCATGCCCTATGGCTCGCATTCATTTCTTACCTCGCTTTGAGGGGTATAGTGCAGGCATGGCTGATAAACAAAAATGGAATCGAAGTTTTTTAGAGCCTGTTTAATTTTTTCTTAGGTTTAGATACACGAAAACAGATACATCAAGCAGGGAAAAACTTTTGGAGCAATTCAAAACTATTTTCTATCTTTACCCCTGTTTTATGAAGATACCTTCGTAAGGCGATGAAGGCGTCTTCGTGAAGCGGTGAAGATACCTTCGATGGCAGATGAAGGTATCTTCATTGGAACGCGGATTATACTTCATTCAATCTGCGTGAATCTGCGCTTTTCATGATGCCACTTAATTTTGCACACTTACTTACGAAAAGAAGCGGCTCAAGCTATACGTGCGGTATGATTTTAAAAGCAAAAGAAAACCTGATAACATTACCTTATTGGAAAATTTAAACAGATTCTTAATGAAATGAAAAATAAATCATTACCTTTGGCGAAAAACAGTATCAACATTCTTTTTACATGAAAAAGAACACATTTTTAATTGTATTGGCTTGCTGGATGCAATGCTTGGGCTTATTTGCTACAGAATTAGAAAACCTGAAAGTGGAATATGCTACATGCCCGATGGGAATTGATGTCTCTACCCCTCGGTTCAGTTGGCAAATGAAAGCAGGTGAAAACGAATATGGAATCAGGCAGAACGCTTATCAGATATGGGTGTATGATGAACAAGGGACTTGTGTCTGGGATTCGAAAAAAATAGCTGATGACCGTTCGCTAAATATTGAATATGCCGGAACTCCCCTTCTTCCGGAAACACGCTATACGTGGAAACTTCACGCTTGGACACAACAGGGAGAAACCCTCTCCGCGTCTTCTTGGTTCGAAACCGGAATCATGGGGAAAAACGATGCCGATGAGCATTGGGAAGGAGCCAAATGGATTGGCGGAGGAAACGAAGACATGGTGCTTTACTCACACTATCTGCCCGTATTCAAGCTGAATTATGTATTCCGCTTAGCCTCATCCTCTTCCGCTCAAAAGACGGCTTTCGTATATGGAGCCAATGATAAAAGGCTGATGAATAGCAACATGAACCTATACGGTTTGGCAAATAAAGCAAACACGTCTTACATCAAAATCGAACTGGATGCCAGCCCGCTCCAACAAGGAAAAGAAGCAAGCATCAACATCTATCGGGCTGGATTTTGCCCTACCGACAAACCTCAAGTGCCTTTCGCTACGTTTGCTATTCCGATGTCACTCTTAAACAAAATCAATCAATATCAGGAACATACACTTACCCTGAATTCTGAATTGGGATTTTCACGTTTCTATTTCGATAACGAAACCCGTGCCTTGGGTGAAATCAATCTGAATCCTTTGGGACAAGGAGGCGACTTTATCGCTTTTCCGGTCTTAGGTGACATCGGCTTTTGCCTACAAAAAAGCAAACCGCTATCCGCCCTGCGATTGGAAATCAGAAACTTCCGAAGTCCGGAAAACCTGATTGCCACGGTCTATCCGCCTTCATCCGAAGCATTATCCGGCTTGAACACCTCGGTGTACCTGACTAATCCCAGCCAAAATGCGGCTCCCATGTTGCGTACGGTATTCCAAGCTCAAAACAAGAAACTGGTTAAAGCACGCCTCTATGTGACCGCACGGGGCATTTATGATTTCTATATCAACGGGAAACGGATAGGAAATGATTATTTCAATCCGGGCGCAACCCAATACAATAAGACCCACCTGTATCAGACCTTCGACGTGACTCCTTATATCCGGGAAGGGAAAAATGCGGCAGGAGCTATCTTGTCGGAAGGCTGGTGGAGCGGAGGATGCACCTATACGGGAAACAACTGGAACTACTTCGGAGACCGCCAATCCTTGCTTGCCAAACTGGTATTGACCTACGAAGACGGCGAAACGGAATCCATCGTAACCCGTCCCGATACATGGAAATACTTTAATAAAGGTCCCGTTTTATACGGAAGTTTCTTCCAAGGAGAAGTATATGATGCCCGAAGGGAAGAAACCGTAGAAGGCTGGAGCACGGCTTCTTATGATGATACAAACTGGAAAGCGGCTCAAGAAGTTCCTCTCGAAGGGAACGTAAGCACCCTAAGCGAAGAGTCCAGACCTAAAGTGGACGATTATTCCGATTATCATCTGACGGGACAATTCGGACCTACCGTTACGCCTATCAAGGTATTGACCGCCCAATCGGTAGAAGAAGTCCGACCGGGTGTATTCGTGTACGACATGGGGCAGAACATGGCGGGCGTGCCTCATATCTCATTAACCGGATGCCAACCCGGACAAGAGATTTGCCTGCGCTTTGCGGAAGTGAAATACCCAGACCTTCCCCGCTATGCCGGACACGAAGGAATGATTATGCTGGAGAATATCCGTGCGGCTATGGCACAAGACATTTACATCGCCCGCGGAGGAAATGAAACCATTGCTCCGCGCTTCACTTTCCATGGTTACCGGTTTATCGAAATAACGGGTATCGACCGCCCCCTGCCGTTGGAAAATGTAAAAAGCACGGTGCTTAGTTCGGTCAACCGGCTCGCATCCCATTACGAGACTTCCAACCCGAAAGTGAATCGGTTATGGGAAAACATTATGTGGTCCACTTATGCCAATTTCCTCTCTATCCCGACCGATTGCCCCCAGCGCAACGAACGTTTGGGCTGGGCAGGCGATATCTCTGTATTCTCACGCACCGCGACCTATCTAACCGATGCTTCTCAATTCTTGCGCCGGTACCTATATGCCATGCGTGACGTGCAACGTCAGGACGGACGTTTTGCCGATATAGCCCCATTGGGAGGCGGATTCGGAGGCATGCTTTGGGGAAGTGCAGGAATTACCGTGCCTTGGGAATGCTACGTGCAATATCAAGACAAGGGCTTATTAGCAGAGCATTATCCGGCTATGAAACGCTATATGCAATACCTCCTCGATAAATGCATCAACAAGGAAACACATATCATGGACCAAGGCGCAAGCTGGTGGGGCAACTTGGGCGACTGGCTCGGACCGGAGAACTCGCAAAACGATGCCACTCTGCTTTGGGAAGCTTATTTCATCTACGACCTTGACATCATGCGCCGAGTGGCAGACCTATTGGGACACAAAGAAGACGCAGACCGCTATGCGCAATTGCATAAAGAACGCATCGGCTTCTTCAACCGGACTTACATCGACCCGGAAACCGGAAACACCCGCTATGCCAATGAAGCAAAGTTAGCAGATACACAAACCTCGTATGTTTTGCCTTTGGCATTCGGCATCATCCCCGAAGAGATGCGCACCAAGGTAACAGACCGCCTGATTAATACGGTAAAGCGTGAAAACAAGTCGGACGACGGCATCCAATGCCCTCCCTATTCCCTCATGACCGGCTTCATCGGAACGGCATGGATTAGCAGAGGATTGTCTGATTATGGACACTCGGATATTGCCTACCGCCTGCTCCAACAGACCTCTTATCCTTCGTGGCTCTATTCGGTAGAACAAGGAGCCACGACCATTTGGGAACGGCTCAATTCGTACACCCACACCGATGGATTCGGAGAAAACAACCGGATGAACTCCTTTAATCATTATTCCTTTGGCGCGGTAGGCGCGTGGATGTATAATTGCTCGTTAGGAATCCAGCCCGACACGGATAATCCCGGCTTCAAGCATTTCTTCCTGAAGCCTGAACCCGACCCTACGGGAGAGATGAAATACGCCCGAGGCCATTACGACTCGATGTACGGACGGATTGAAAGCGGATGGGAAATCAAGCCCCAATCGGTGGAATACACCTTCACCATTCCCGCCAACACAAGTGCCACGGTCTGCCTTCCCGCCTTCGGAATGAAAGACATCCGAATGAACCGTTCCACGCTTCAAAGAGGGAAAGATTTCCAATCCGCAAACGGCTTTATCCGGATGGAGTTGGAATCGGGCACGTATAAGGTAGAGATAATGAAAGAATAAGCACCCGTAAGCCTAAGAGAGCCAATAAGTTTACGACATCAATTAAGTTTCACCCCAGTTTCGATAGGCTGAAACCCTTGTTTCTTCTTGCTGAAACTTTTGTTTCAGCTTGTTGAAACTGTAGTTTTAGCCTGTTGTAACTGGGGTGAAAGCTTTATGTGTTAGCGGACACTGTAGTTTAACGCTTTTGGTTGACTACTTCAAGCCTTATTTTTAATGTCGGTTGACCCGTGTGAAACTTATTTGTATATCCGGTTTACACCGTTATGTCCTAATCACATTTTCTGTTGACAGCGTCTTTAGAAGCGATAA
>CASFRN010000109.1 GCA_949296855.1 uncultured Bacteroides sp.
ACTGTTCGATTTCTGTCCATATGTATCAGATTTAGAAATTTTCCTCCAAGTTAATAAAATTGTGACTAAGAGCACGAAGGAGGGGACAGAAAACAAGGCGCCGGCCTTGTTTTTTTATCCTGCCGGTGTAAAATCTGGGGAATTTTATCTAAATTTGATTTGTTTACAAACACAACATTCTTTCTTTTTGCAAGTTACATAGATAAGCATAATTTGCCAAAATCCTGTATTTCTCAAAATAACATAATTAGTTCTACTACTTATCAAGATGGAGGTAAACAGCGCGTCTGTATGATGAAATCTTACCTTAATAAAGGGTTGTCTTTTATTCCAGTTGATGCCAAATTGACCTGTTCTTATGCTTTAACTGAATATAATATATTATTAAATAAGAGTGATAATAATGTCAAATCTCAAAATATTGTTACCGGATTAAATATTTCTTCAAGATTTAAATCTGCTTTTAATGTAGAATTAGGAGTGAATTATCACTATAACACTACCACCACATCAAATACCAGTATAGAAAATGACATTCATGAATGGACTGCGACATCTAAATTTCATTATTCTTGTAAGAACATAAAGGCGTATATATATGGAAATTTTGTAAACATAAACAATCCATTTTATGAGCAAGATAATATTGATGTTGGATTTGGTTTTGAATATAAGATAAATAAAATTGGAATAAAACTTTCAGGTAAAAACCTACTGCACCTGAGTAATATGGAATGGATTGGCATATACAATACTCCATATTATACAAGTACATCTTTATATAAGAAGATACCTGGTTATTTACTGTGTTCTTTATCTTATCGATTTTAATTAACTTAACGTGAGTCCGATATATATCGGGCAACCTACTCTGCTTTGAATTATGTCAACTCACGTTATTCATGTGTCGGACGACATTGGAAAATGAAGAAATCTTTTGACTGAAGAATGGAGGATATTGTGTTTCGCGAAAGAAAGAATTTCCATGCGGACGAAACCGTTCTTCATTCTTCATTTAAGTAATATCCCTTCCCTCGCACAGTCACTATCCGATAGGAGGGAAACGGTTTCAATGCCTTCCTCAGGTTCTTGATGTGCGTATCAATCTTTTCATCGGCATTCAGGTCGGTTTGCCAAAAGCACCTTTTTATTTCCTCACGGCTTACGCACCTGCCTTTCTTTTCCCATAGCAAACAGAATAATTCTAAATCGAGACGGGCAATGGTGCGCGGAATACCGTCTATGCGTAATTCCCGTTTGTTCTTGTCTATAAAAATGCCTTGGTCGCATACTGTTGCCTTGTGCATTCTTTTCCGGTACATTCCCATACCTATATAGATTAGCGTCAAGAAGATGAGGGTATAATAGAAGGTATTGTCGATATGCCGTGCCGATGTAAGGAAATCATAGTCTGCCCATGCTTGTGCTTTGATGTTTCCCGTGATGTCGAGCGGGACAGGCGGGGTGCGGTAGGCAGAATGCATGGCCGAAGTGTCGCGGCTATATTGTATTTCTTTATCGTGATAGTAAATGATTCCTGTTTTTCCTGTGATGCCTTCCGAAGCGAGTCGGGCTTGTAACAAGGTGTTCAACTTATCGGCATCAATTGGGTTTGCTTGAGCTAAGATGTGCTCATTGAGCAGGCGTCGTGCTTTTGTTTCATCGGTGCTGTCTTTGAAAACAAAAAGCGTAATGCTGTTCCATGTGCGTAGTTCGTAGCTTTTAATCTTGCGTCCGCAGATAGGTGCCGTTATGTAATATTCCGCATACGGGTTTAAGTCCGGCGTATGGAAACGTTGGAATATCTCTACCCGTTCGGCATAATGCCGGTCGATGGCTTCACGGAATGCCCGGTTTATTTCCTGACGGATGCTTTGTTCTCCTTTTGTTAAAGAAAAGCAGAAGACAACAGTAAGGACAAGCCATGAGATAGCAATGATATATAAATGTTTAGGTTTCATAGATATGAACAATAACGGTTGACAAAATTAAGTAAAAAACAGAAGATTTCAGATAAAGTTCAGTTATTATTTTTGTCTGTATCCTTGAAATATCCTTCATTTGTTGATGAAAACATGAAAAACAGAAACGCATGAAAACACGAATCATTTTATTGATGTGTCTCTTGACGGGCGGAACCCTTCAGGCACAAGAGTATTTGAGAGAAGTATTGGATAAGCTGGAAAGCATTAAGTCAGCGACGTATGACTTGTATAGTGAAGGTTGGAATGCAGGAGATACCTTGCCAAGCAGTGTCAGTAGGGCATTTGTGGAAGAATACCGCAATCTCCAAGATACCACCATCGGGTCAAGTTTTTTAGAATGGGATTCTGAAGACAAAACGCGCTTTGATTCGGGATATGACGGAACAGTTTCAGTATATATGAACCGTTATCAAAAAACGGCAGAGGTGAATGACTTCTCGAATCAGTTTTTTCCTGTAAGACTTATCCAGCCTCCTTTTTTCAATTATGTGACGAGTATTATCCGTTATACGTTGGAAACGAAAGATAACGTCACTCGTGAAGTGAAGGAGACAGAGAAGGAGTATTACTTGAAATTGACTATCGATGAAGGAGTGGAAGTGGAATTCTTCGGGAAACCTTTCCATTTTCCGGAAACGTCTTTTATGGCTGACCCGATAATGGTTTTTGAAATCTGGATAGATAAAGAAACCACTCTTCCTTATAAATATCGGAGGGAACTCTGTGGAAGTAATTCCGGTATAGATGAATGTTCGAATGTGAAACTGAATACTTTGCCCGACAAGAATTTCGATTTATATGCACTTGTGCCTGAAGGGTATGAGTTGGTACGGACGGGCGAAAAGAACAAATATGATGAAGAACCTTTTAAATTAGCGGATAAACCGGCACCCGATTGGACGGCGGTGAATATGCAGGGTGATTCGGTTTCGCTTTCTTCTTTGAAAGGAAAGGTGATGTTGCTCAATCTTACGGGAGTAGGATGTGGAGTATGCCAACTTTCCATTCCGTTTCTAAATGAATTGAATAAGCGTTTTGATAAAGATAAATTCCAGTTGGTTGCGGTAGATTCTTGGGGAAAGCCGTTAGCGAATGTGCGGAATTATATAAGCCGTCATCAGGTTGGGTACACTTTTTTGTCCGGAAATGAACAGATTATTTTAGATTATAAGACGGGTGGCTTTGTGCCGTTCTTTTTCTTATTGGATAAGAATCTTGTGATTCGGAAAGTGATAAAAGGATATTCGAAAGGCACAACCGATAAAGAGATTATAAATGCAATAGAAGAGCTTTTAGCAAAATAAATGTATAATGAAGAAACGCGGATTTTCACAGATTCACGCAGATTGAATTAAATTATTATCTGCGAAAATCTGCGTTAACCTGCGTTTAGTCAATCATTAAACAACTGCTTATAGTTCGTTCAGTGTCTGCTCCACCTTCTCAAAGAAGAGCGAAATGTGCGCTCCGTCGGCAAAGGCATGGCTTACCGTAAGGGCAATCGGCATATAAAGCCGTCCGGCACGGGTGATAGCTTTGCCCGCATTCATCAGCGGATAGTCCAACGGATGCCCTACCGATTGCTGGGTATAGGTGATGGAGGTGAAATAGAGCTTCGGCGTGGCACTGAGCAGGAATACATCGAAGTCGCCTTGCTCCGCAATTTGCTTATCTGTGCCATACGGGTCTCCGTCTTCGGGAATCGAGGTGATGATGCTCCGTGCTTCGCGATAAAACGTATCGAAGTCGGGATGATAGGGAATACGCACGGTGTAGAATGTACGTCCCGGTACGGCGATAGGCGTAATCACATCCACCGTATCGTGGTAGACCACTTGCCCGTTCTTGTCCCAGCGATAGCGCAATTCCTTGATTTCGTTTACCGCCTTCGTGATGGCATAAAGATAATAGAGGAAAAACGAGTGCCCCTGCTCCTTTGCCCGTGCGAATGCCTCAGTACAATCCGCTTCGCTTGTAATGGCAATCCACGAATTGGCAAAGCCTCGGAAAAAGTTATAATTGTCTTTCCGTTCCCATGTATCAATGTTAATGATGTGTTTCATGCTTTCTTGAACTTTAATGCCACTTTGTGATAGGTAAGCAACTCCACTCCAAGTTGTTCGCCTAAGTCGATGAGGTCAAAAAGCAAGCCTTGGATTTCTGATTCGTGCCCTCGTGCAATGTCCTTTTGCATGGAAGCGGTGCTATGCGGGTCGAGCGAGTCGATTACCTTCAGATTATATGCCACGGGGTCTTCGGGATAAGTTACGCCGAGCCGTTTCCCTATTTCCGCACTTTCTTGCGATAGTCCGATAAAGGTATCACGTACTTCACCTTCGTGTTGCACTTCGCCCATCGGCACATCGTGATAGGCTCCTGTACAAGCCATAGCCGAAATGAATGCCCATTTAATAAAGGTGTCTCGGTTGATGTCATCCGACACTTCGGCTTTGATGCCGCAGGCTTGCAATTCTTCGGCTATGCGGTCCAAACGTTCACGGGCGATGCCTTGCTCAGGGCGTGCTCCGAACACCAAGCGGAAGATGCTCCCCATCTGCGTTATCTCGCCTTCTCCCGATACGAAGCCTACAATATAGATACATCCATCAAGCACGTGGACCGAAGGCACAAGCCGTCCGATACGCGGTCCGGTGTCATATACGTTCAAAATAGGAATAACCAATGTATCGGGAGTGGACGCACGTTCCAATACCTCTTTAATAGAATCAATGGAATAGCCTTTCACACATACGAAAATCACATCGGCTTTCCCTTCGAATGCTTCGGCGGTACAAGCCTTAACGGGAAGGAAATGTTCTCCCTTCAGGTCTGATTTCAAATGAAGCCCATTGCGGCGTATGGCTTCCAAATGCTTGCCTCGTGCAATGCAAGTCACGTCTTTCCCTGCCAATGCGAGGAAGCCCGCTATAGAGCCTCCTACACCTCCTGTTCCTACGATTAAGTATTTCATTTGTTCTTGAGTATTTAGTTATCACCACAGATTACACAGATTTAACTAATTAATAATGAGCAATTAATAGTTAATAGCGACAAACGAAAAACACTTACCGCATTATTCACTTTTAATTAATTAGTTAAATCTGTGTAATCTGTGGTGAAATATCAGTTTTGTGTGGCTTATACATTAAACCGGAAATGCATAATGTCGCCGTCCTGCACCACGTAGTCTTTACCTTCTACGTTCAGCTTACCTGCCTCACGCACAGCAGCTTCGCTTCCATATTTGATATAATCCTCATACTTGATTACTTCGGCACGGATGAAACCTTTTTCAAAATCGGTATGGATGACACCGGCACATTGCGGGGCTTTCCAGCCTTTGTGATACGTCCATGCTTTCACTTCCATTTCACCTGCGGTGATGAAGGTTTCCAGGTTCAGGAGCTTATATGCCGATTTGATAAGACGGTTTACGCCCGATTCTTCCAGTCCCACTTCTTGCAGGAACATCTGACGGTCTTCGTATGTCTCCAGTTCAGCGATGTCAGCTTCGGTTTTGGCTGCGACTACCAATATCTCGGCATTCTCGTCCTTTACGGCTTCGCGCACTTGTTCTACGTATTGATTGCCCGTTACGGCACTGGCTTCGTCTACGTTGCATACGTACATCACCGGTTTCGAAGTCAGCAGGAAAAGGTCGTGCGCTATCTTTTGTTCGTCTTTCGATTCGAATTGCACCGTGCGTGCCGACTTTCCTTGTTCCAAGGCTTCTTTGTAGCGCACCAATACCTCGTAAGTTTGCTTTGCCACCTTATCGCCTCCCGTCTGAGCCTGTTTTTGCACACGCTGGATGCGGCTCTCAATGGTTTCCAAATCCTTCAATTGAAGCTCTGTATCGATAATCTCCTTGTCGCGTACCGGATTGACCGTACCGTCTACGTGCGTCACGTTTTCATCATCAAAGCAACGCAACACATGGATAATGGCATCCGTTTCGCGGATATTCGCCAAGAACTTATTACCCAATCCTTCACCCTTGCTTGCGCCTTTCACCAGTCCGGCGATGTCCACAATCTCTACCGTCGTGGGCACGATGCGTCCCGGATGAACCAGTTCCGCCAATTTGTTGAGGCGTTCATCGGGCACGGTAATTACGCCCACGTTCGGTTCGATGGTACAGAAAGGAAAATTGGCTGCCTGAGCCTTTGCGTTCGATAAGCAATTGAAAAGCGTCGATTTGCCCACGTTCGGCAAACCAACGATGCCACATTGTAAACTCATAATGCTATATTGTTTTTTATTGTTTTGATTTCTTGCTTGTTTCAACGGGCAAAGGTAGTCATTTCTTTTGGCATAATTGAGTATGTGTACAGAATTAATAGATAATTTTGACATTCACAGCTCGAAAGCGAAGGTATCAATTTCTGTTATTACAGGAATAAACTGTAAGTTATATCTCGTCAAGCGGTTTCAGCTTATGTCCTTTTATCGTTTTGAATCGGGTAGGAGACATCCCTGTTTGTGACTTGAACTGCGTGCTCAGATGAGCTACGCTCGAATAGTGCAGCTTGTCCGCAATCTCGCTGACGGTCAGTTCGTCATAGACAAGCAACTCTTTCACCAACTCTATCTTCTGCGCAAGATAATACCGCTCGATACTGATGCCTTTCATTGCGGTGAACAGCTTGCTGAGCGCACTGTATTCCTTGCGGCATTTGTCCTGCAAATAGCTTGATAAGTTTATCTTCTCCTGATATTCCGGATGGCGCACGAACTCAATGACACCGATACGAATCTGTTCGATGATGCGCATCCGTTTGTCGTCAATCACCTCGAAACCGTATTCTTCGAGCCGACGGCGGATGCTTTCTTGTTTCTCTTTCGGAATAGGTTCGGACAACACGACCGTACCTAATTCCACATTGACAGGCGTGATGCCGTTCTCCTGAAAGATATTGGAAACGGTCAGGATGCACCGCCTGCAAACCATATTCTTGATATAGATATTGTTCCCTTTCATATTTCTGTTGTTTTATATCGGGCAAAAGTAGAAGCTTTTTAATGCAACTTGGTTGTAAAGACACGGTTGAAAGCTGGATTTTAGGGTCCTCTGTTCCATAATCTGCCAAAAGGGAATTACCTTTGCATCAAATAAAATAACGAAGATGAATCGCAAAGACACTTACGGCATATACAACAACACGGCGGAGCATATTTCCCTGCTGAAATACTCCAAAAGCTCGTGCGGCGTAGACTTCCTGCTGAATACGGCGGAAGGCACGGAGAAGCGGGGCTGGTTCGACACGGACAAGCGGTATCGGACTGACTTCTTCGAGTTCTATTTCTTCCGCAAGGCGGAGGGGCATCTCTTTCTGGCGGGTGAACGGATTGAACTGCATCCCGGTATGTGGCTCGTCATTTCGCCTTTCCAGTTGCAGGAATGGCACGTGGAGTTGGACAAACTGGACTATACGTTCCTTGTCTTTCAGGAGGAGTTCGTGAACAATTTCCTCTCGGACAAGTATTTTATGTACCGTCTGCTTTATTGCTACCAGCACGATTATCCCACTTGGTTCGATATGCCGGAGGAAGAAGCCCGCCCGTTGCTCGACTTGTTACAGAAGATGAAGCAAGAATTGCGCAATCCGATAGCCGACAGTTACCACCTAATTGTCGCCTACCTCTATCAGTTCCTTCTGTTGCTAAATCGCATTTACGCTCATCGTTTCAACTTGCCGTTTGCCCTGCCGCTGAATAACTACGCCTACCAGTACAAACAGCTCTTGGAAAAGAACATCTGCGACAAGGCGCGTGTGGCGGACTATGCCGAAATGATGGGCATCAGCCGTGTGTCGCTCAACAAGGCGGTGATGCGCGAGTTCGGCCTCTCGGCGGTGCATCTGCTGAAGCAACGCCTCCTGCAAGAGGTGAAGAACGGCCTGCTTTTCTCTGGCCTCTCCGTGAAAGAAATCGCTTTCCGCCTGCACTTCTCCGAGCCGAACCACCTGATGCGCTTCTTCAAGCAGATGACGGGGCAGACTATCAGCGAGTTTCTTGCGGAGATGAATCTTGGCAAAACCCAAAAACGGAGAAAACATGCCGTTTTGATAAAGAGCCTTGCACCCTGAAGCCTGCATCTCACAAATGGCGTATCTGCATAGCCGCCCCGTCCGCCAATAGGCTAAATCCGTGCCTTTCATAGAAGGAGACGTTCCTACTTTCATCAGGCATAATATTCAGATAAAGGAATGATTGATACTTTTCCTTTGCCCTGTCCAGCAGGTGCGTAGCGATGTCCATTCCTTGATAAGCGGGATGTACCAGCAGATAATGGAGAAAAGCTACCATCTCGCCGTCGTCGATGCCACGCAGCAGCCCCACCAGTTTGTCCCCGTCCCACGCGGTGATAACGAGGGACGAGCCTTTTAATGCCTTTATCAGACGGCTTGGGTATCGCCCTGACAACCAATGGACCGAGAGGAACAGTTGTTCCACTTCTTTCTCCGTAAAATCCTTTGTTTCTTTGTATTCGATATTCATAATGACGATAAATTTATTGTTCCCTAAAATCGGCAGGCAAGCAGCCAGTATGCCGTTTGAAGAATTTGACGAAATAAGACGGGTCCTCAAAGCCTAACTGAAAAGCGATTTCCTTCACTTTCAGGCTGGAATGAAGCAATTGGCGTTTGGCTTCCAACACAATTCGTTCGTTGATGAGGGCGAGCGGAGTGCTGCGGGAGCTTTCATACACGCAATTGGTCAGCGTTTTCGTGGACACGTTCAGATGGTTGGCATATTCTTTCACCGTATGCATAGAGCGATAATGATGCTCCAGCATTTGGCGGAAACGGACGAAAGTGCGGTTTGCCGCATTATGGATGCAGAGCGGCAGGCCGTTCCCTCTTTCGCCCGTCCGTTGGACGTAAATCAGCATCATTTTGATGAGGTATTTCAGCAAGTCCTTGTGCGCAAACAGTTCCTCGTTATGAGTCTCCTCTTCCATCTCCCGCACCAGGAACGCCAGCTTGTCGGCATCCTCCCGGCGTATATGATAATAAGGAGCGGCATCGAACGCGTTGAACACATTGTATTTCAGAAACACATTCTCGCTGCTGCCTTCGTCCGAGAGGAAACTTTCATTGAAATGTATCACGATGCCTTCCGCCCGGCAGTTCTCTTCAAAGTAATGGATTTGCCCCGGCGAAATGAAAAACATCGTATTATCCGTTGCCGGGTATTCCTTGAAGTCCACATAGTGTACGCCCGTCCCTTTCTTAAACCAAATGATTTGATAAAAGCTGTGGATGTGCACCTCATACGGATGGGAGCCGCTTTCGGCAAAGAGCCGAGAAAGTTCCGTTATCTCAAACTGGATTTGAGAGGCAGGACTCAAATCATACTGGGTAAACACTGTCTTCTTCATACATCTGTCCGTTTGGTTGGCAAAGATAGCCTATTGCCCGTTCACCACGAGGCAAGGATAGGAATAATTATGGTAAATTCGGGAATATGGAGGGCGGCGGACCGATGCGATGCCCAAAATTACCATTCATTTTCCCGAATGAACACCGTGCGGACAGCGGTTGCAGCCTACCTTTGCACTGTCAAATTTAAAATATAACAGATATGGCAAAAGAAAACAAAGTAGGTGCATTTCTACAAATCACCATGCACATCAAAGAAAGCGATCGTGCTGCGGCTGCGGCAGTTTACAACAAGTATCGTCAGCCGTTTTTGGATGACATCCAAGGCGCGCATTGCAAGCATTTGCTTGTCCGCGACAACGATGTGCAAGTCTTGCACGGCTTTGCATCCGTAGCGGATGCCGAGAACTACCTGAAATCTGATTTGTTCACTCAGGATGTGGTAGTGGAATTGAAGCCCTATTTCCAGAGCGAACCGGATGTAAGAATCTACAGCGTGGTTGGCTAAATCTTGCACAAGCCAGTCCGTAGCCAAACATTCCAACGTGTTTTCTATGGGCTGGCTTTGTTTTTCTTCCGTATATAAGTTAGAAGATATGCCATTTTGATAAAGGAAAACAGTACCTTTGCATCTCATCTTTATAATATACAGCGATATGAAACTTGGAATCATCAGATGTATGCAGACCGAAGGCTTCTGTCCGGGGACGGGAGACTTCAAGGCTATCCGAAACAAGACAGGCGCTTTTGCCGATGTGGCAGAGGAGATAGAGCTTGTAGGGTTTACCAACTGCGGCGGATGTCCGGGCAAGAAAGCCGTGCTGCGGGCAAGGGAACTGGTGAAACGAGGAGCCGATACCATCGCCTTCGCCTCGTGCATTCAGAAAGGGACGCCGATAGGTTATCCCTGCCCGTTCGCCAAGAAAATGAAAAGCATCGTGGAGAACGATTTAGGTGACAGCGTGCGGCTGCTTGACTATACGCATTGAACAGGAAAAATGGGACAAGACAGTCCCGTCGACAGCACCAATCCGTCAGGATAAGCATCGTCGACGGGTGACGAAACCATTAATCGGCACGGATAAGCACTAAATACGGCGACGACAGCCCTCGCGAACTTGGAGAACCACTGTCGTCACTGACGACAACGCCAATCGGTGTGGATTATCATTTTCGTAGGCATACCTCTCGTCCGGGATGAGCCTACCAAAGGTCGGACCTTTGATACCCTAAGTCCGGAACTTAGACCACCTCTGTTCCGTACTTAGGTAAGCTCGCTTCCGGAGGGCGTGCGGGACGGGTTAAACGTTGCCGCAAGATAGGAAGATTTTTTGACGTGGGCAAGCTATTTATCGGTCTTGCTCAAATTGTCTAACATCTTTTTCAGATTGGCGGCGTTTTCCTCATCAGAGATAGTCGGGTCTTTCAAGAAACGGGAGCAAGGAAGCTCCGTACACTTGCCGCAATTATGCTGATGTTTCTTGTTCACGCAGCAATCATACACACGGCAGCAGTCATCGCCCGTATATTGCAGCCAAAAGACTTTCCCTTTAATCTTCCGACATCCGGCGCATTGCAAGGGAAACAGACCGCACTCCACGCAGATAGCCCCGCAAGGCGACACCTCGACATATTCGTCTTTCCAATGCCACCAATGGCATTTCATCGGGTCGGGATTTTCTGTATTCACAAAATATTCAACGGCACGATACAGGTAAAGTTGGCAACGGTCGAGGGTGCATCCGCGCAAGGCGCATTCTTCGGCATACAGTTCGTCTGCGCTCTTGCCTTTCAGGGATTCGATGGTGGTATAGCCCATCGCTATCAAGTCTTGTTCGGTCGTTTCGCCGACGTTGGGGATTTTTCGGAGTTCGCTCATATTGCAATGTTTTCTGTTGATGTTTGCGAAGATAAAGAAAATCGGGGAGCGGGGCAAGG
>CASFRN010000110.1 GCA_949296855.1 uncultured Bacteroides sp.
AGACGCTGCTCGGGCTGACGGACAAGGAGAAGGGGCAGATTCTCTCGGTGAACATGTCCAACGACCCGGCGCGCAAGTACAGGGAGGTGTGGTTCGGGCTGGGCGGCGTGCAGTCGGCGGTCTATGCGACGGAGACCTCGCTGGAGGAATACCTCTGCTACACCACCGAAGAGAGCGAGAAGGTGGAGGTGCAGCGCATGGCGGAGAAACTGGGCGGCAACATCGAGCTGGCCATCAAGCGGCTGGCGGACGAGAAGCGCGCCGCAAAAGGGACATGAGGCTATGGAATATGAATACCTGTTCCCCCTCCGCCACATCTGCGGACGGTGGAAAAATGGCTGCAAGTCCCCGCCCGTCAGGGTGTTCCGCGAGAACGGGGCATACAGAATCCGTTTCAGCTACCGCTGGGGAGCCGCCCTGACCGGCACGCTCTACCGGAACGGGCAAGGGACATGGGCAGACCTGCCCGAACGGGTGCAGATTGCCTACGACGCGGAAAACGACCGGCTCGTGATAGCTTCGGAAGGAACGTATGTACGGGAGCCGGAAGAATATGAATCCGATTGACAACAAACATTTTAATCAACAACAGCAATGAAAAGAACAGCAACCATCTGCCTTGCGGCACTGCTCTGCACCGCCACGACGGTCAGGGCGCAATGGGTCACCTTTGACCCGTCGAACCTCGCGCAAAGCATCGTGAACACCACGCGGAACGTGATACAGACCACCACGACCGCAGAGAACATGGTGAAGAACTTTCAGGAAACGGTCAAGATTTACGAACAGGGGAAGAAGTATTACGACGCGCTCAAATCCGTACACAACTTGGTGAAGGATGCCCGCAAGGTGCAGCAGACCGTGCTGCTCGTGGGCGAAATATCGGACATCTACGTGAACTCGTTCCAGAAGATGCTCGCCGACGGGAACTATACGACGGACGAGCTGGCCGCCATCGCTTCGGGCTACACGAAGATGCTGGAGGAAAGCAGCGGGATGCTCGACGAACTGAAGACGGTCGTCACGCAGACCGGCCTGTCGATGACGGACAAGGAGCGCATGGACCTGATAGACCGCATCTACCGGGATGTGAAGAACCACCGCAACCTTGTGCGCTATTACACGAACCGCAACATCGGCGTGTCGTACCTGCGCGCCAAGGAGAAGAACGACACGCGGCGCGTGCTCGACCTGTACGGAACCGACAACCAAAGATACTGGTAGCCATGACGGGGGAAGGGACATTCAGCAACCTGCATGAAGTGTTGCGCAGCCTTTACGAAGAGATGATGCCCCTGTGCTCGGACATCACGGGCGTGGCTACCGGGGTGGCCGCGCTGGGCGCGCTGTTCTATGTGGCCTCGCGGGTATGGCAGGCGCTCTCGCGTGCCGAGCCGATAGACGTGTACCCGCTGCTCCGCCCGTTCTGCATCGGGGCGTGTATCATGTTCTTCCCCACCTTCGTGCTGGGGACCATCAACGGCATCATGAGTCCCATCGTCACCGGCTGTCACGGCATCCTGCAAGGGCAGACGCTCAACATGGAGGAATACGCCGAGAAGCGGGAGAAGCTGGAATACGAGGCGCTGGTGCGCAACCCGGAAACCGCCTATCTGGTCAGCGACGAGGAATACGAGCGGCAGATAGAGGACTTGGGCTGGACGCCTTCGGAACTGAAGACGATGGCGGGCATGGCCATCGAGCGCGGCAAGTATGAAATCAAGCAGACGATAAGCAACGCCTTCCGCAGCTTTCTGGAACTGCTGTTCCAAGCGGTGGGGCTGATACTGGACACGCTCAGGACATTCTTCCTTATCGTGCTCTCCATTCTGGGGCCGCTCGCGTTCGCCATCTCGGTGTATGACGGCTTTCACGGCACGATGGTGCACTGGATATGTCAGTATATCAGCATCTACCTGTGGCTGCCCATCTCCGACCTGTTCAGTTCGGTGCTGGCACGCATACAGGTGCTGATGATTGAGAAGGACATCGCCGCGCTGACCGACCCGAACTTCGTGCCGGACGTGAACAATTCGGCCTACATCATCTTCATGCTCATCGCCATCGTAGGGTACTTCACCATCCCGACGGTATCGACTTGGGTGATTCAGGCTGCCGGTGCGGGCAATTACGGCAAGCAGGTGAACAACTCCGCCGTCAAGACGGGGAAGGTGGCGGCTGCCGCCACCGGTGCCGGTGCGGGGCATGTAGCCGGAAAGCTCAGGGGCAAATGATTCATTTATTGGTAACAAGAACTAAAAGAAATGGAATTCAAGTCATTAAAAAACATCGAAACGAGCTTCCGGCAGATTCGCACGATGGCGATAGCCTTTGTCGTGCTGTGCGCGCTGGTCACGGGCTACGCGCTGTGGAGTTCGTACAGCTTTGCCGAGAAGCAGCGGGAGAAAATCTACGTGCTGGACAACGGCAAGTCGCTCATCCTCGCGCTCTCGCAGGACTTGGCGCAGAACCGGCCTGTCGAGGCGAGGGAGCACGTGAGGCGGTTTCACGAACTGTTCTTCACGCTCTCGCCCGACAAGGCCGCCATCGAAGGCAACATACGCCGGGCATTGTACCTGTGCGACGAGAGCGCCTTCCGCTACTACAAGGACTGGGAGGAAAAGGGATACTACAACCGCATCATCTCGGCGAACATCAACCAGACCGTGCAGGTGGACAGCGTGGCGTGCGACTTCGACCGCTATCCCTATATCGTCACCTGCTACGCGCGGCAGTCGCTCGTCAGGAGCAGCAACATCACCGAAAGGAGCCTTGTCACCCGCTGCCGCCTTTTGAACTCGGTGCGTTCGGACAACAACCCGCACGGCTTCACGATGGAGCAGTTCACCATACTGGAGAACCGTGACTTGCGGACAATGGAAAGGTAGGCGCGTATGGGAAGAATGAGGAAATGGCTCGATTACATCCCCGACCGGATAAGCGGCGGGATGCGTTACGTGTGCGGAAGGATGTCGCCCGACGTGCGGCTCATCGTGGTGGTGGCGGTGCTGGTGGGATTCAGCGCCCTCTCCGTCTACATCACCGTGTCGTCGATATACAATATCGGCAGGCGCGAGGGGGAGCGGATAAGAATCGAAAGGATGCGGCAGTTGGAGCTGCATCCGGGCACAGCCCATGACAGTATAAACAATATTAAAGATTGGAACAATGGAAGAAACAAAGCAGAGTAAACAGCCGGAACCCGGAAAGAAAGCCGACGGGAAACCGAAAGAGACAAAACCGCTGACACCGGAGGAGGTGCGGCGGCGCAGAAAGATGCTGGTCTATCCGCTGATGCTGCTCGTGTTCGGAGGGGCGATGTGGCTGATATTCGCGCCGTCGGAAAGCGGTGAACCCCTTCGGGACGGCTTCAACGTGGAGGTGCCCATGCCCGAAGAAAAGGGGATGCCCTCCGACAAACGGGCGGCCTACGAGCTTCAGGCGTTCGAGCGCAGGCAGAAGGAAAAGATGAACACGCTGCAAGACTTGGCTGTGGCGGAAAGTGACGGGAACGATGGAGCGGACGAAGATGTGTTCCAGACCCAAGAGCCGGCGGCAGCCGGGCAGTCCTCCATCCGCACGTCGGCGGATGCCTACCGGGACATCAACCGGCAGATTGGCAGCTTCTACACGCAGCCCGAACCGGAGGACGACCAGAAGACGCTGGAACTGGAATGGCGCATACAGGAACTGGAGCGTCAGGCGGAAGAAGGCCGCCGGGCAAAGGAAGCGGCGGACGAGCAGCTCCGGCTCATGGAGAAATCCTACGAGATGGCTTCGCGCTACCTGCCGCAAAACGATGTGAAATCCGTCCCGACGACAGCCGGCACGGACAAACCGAAGGCCGTCCCGGTAACGCAGGTGTCGGAACAGGTCGTGTCAAGGCTGGCGCAGCCGATGTCGGATGCCGAGTTCATGGAGCGGTACAGCCGTCCGCACAACATGGGCTTCCACACGGTAACAGACCAAGCGCACACGGCAGGCAGGAACAGCATCCGTGCCTGCATCTACCGCACGGTAACGGTCAGCGACGGCAAGGAGGCGGAAATCCGCCTGCTCGAACCGGTCAAGGTCGGGGATACCTATATCCCGGCAAACACCGTGCTGACGGCCACCGCGCGCATCAACGGGGAACGGATGGACTTGTCCGTCACTTCCGTCGCCTACAAGGGAACTGTCATGCCGGTAGAGCTGGAGGTGTACGACACGGGCGGCATGAAAGGCATATCGGTGCCGGGGTCGCAGGAACTGACCGCGCTCAAGGAGATGGCGGCCAACATGGGTTCGACGATGGGCAGCAGCATCAGCATCTCCACCGATGCCGGCGCGCAGCTCGCCTCCGATTTGGGGCGCGGCGTGATACAGGGCATGTCGCAGTACCTCTCCACGAAGTTCCGCACCGTCAGGGTGACGCTCAAGGCCGGGCATGAGGTGTTGCTCGTGGCAAGAAAATAACCAATATGTATAACTTAATTTATTGACAAAGACAAATGAAGAAAATGATGCTTATGGCGGCGTTCATCGCCGCAATGACCCATGCCCATGCGCAGAAAGTCGTGGAGGAGACCGACCTGAAGGAGAAGGTGGAAACGGCTGTGCCGGAAGATACGGGGGATGATGGCATAAAGCGTAGCCCGTCCACCGGCGACCTGTTCGACGGGCTGACACGCCCGATAACCTTTGACCGCATGATACCTCCCTATGCGCTGGAGGTCACGTTCTATAAGACGGTGCATATCATCTTTCCCTCCGCCATCAAGTATGTGGACTTGGGTTCCGCCGACATCATCGCGGGCAAGGCGGACGGTTCGGAAAACGTGCTGCGCGTGAAGGCCGCCTTGCGCGACTTCTCCCGCGAGACCAATCTGGCGGTGATAACCGAAGACGGGAGCTACTACACCTATAACGTGAAGTATGCCGACGAGCCGGCCAAGCTGAACATCGAGATGAAGGACTTCCTGCATGACGGGGAAGCGGTGAACCGCCCGAACAACTCTCAAGAGGTTTACCTGAAGGAGCTGGGCAGCGAATCGCCCCTGCTGGTGCGGCTTATCATGAAATCCATCCACAAGGACGACAAACGGCTGGTGAAGCATATCGGCTGCAAGCGGTTCGGCATCCAGTCCGTGCTGAAGGGCATCTACACGCACAACGGGCTGCTCTACTTCCATACGGAACTGAAGAACTCGACCAACGTGCCGTTCACGGTGGACTTCGTGTCGTTCAAGGTGGTGGACAGGAAGGTGGCGAAGCGTACCGCCATTCAGGAGCAGGTCATCGTGCCGCTGCGTGCCTACAACTACGTGACGGAGGTCGGCGGCAAGAGCCGGGAGCGCACGGTGTTCACCCTGCCCAAGTTCACCCTGCCCGACGACAAGCAACTGGTGGTGGAAATCAGCGAGCAGAACGGGGGAAGGCACCAGCAGTTCGTCGTGACCAATGCCGAACTGGTGCGTGCCCGTGTCATCAACGAACTGAAGGTGAAGTAAGATGAAACGGACGCTTTGTATCATCATCAGCATGGCGCTGTGCCTTGCCCTTGCGGACAGGGCGCAGGCGCAACGCTGTCTGCCGGGCATGAAGGGGCTTCGGCTGACGGCAGGCATGGCGGACGGCTTCCATTCTTCCGGCAAGCGGAACGAGCTGGGCTACCACTTCGGGGTGTCGGTGGATTCCTATGCGAAAAGGTGCGGCAAATGGGTGTTCGGCGCGGAGTACCTGCAAAAGTACCATCCGTACAAGGATATACGTTTGCCAGTGTCGCAGTTCACGGCGGAGGGCGGCTACTATTACAACTTCCTCTCGGATGCGAACAAGGTGTTCCTCTGCTACGTGGGCGGCTCGGCAATGGCAGGCTATGAAACGGTGAACTGGGGCGAGAGCCTGCTCTATGACGGGGCACGCATCACGGACGATGACGCCTTTGTCTATGGCGGCGCGGTATCGTTGGAGATAGAAACCTACATCACCAACCGGACGGTGCTGCTGCTCCATGCGCGTGAACGCTGCCTGTGGGGTGGCGACACAGGGAACTTCCACTTCCAATTCGGGGTGGGGCTGAAATTCATATTGGACTAATAAACACTCAATAAAATGAAAAGAATGACTGAACTGATTTTTACCGCCGGCTTCGTACTGATAGCCGCCGTACTGCTATGCGCCTGTTCGGACAAGCTGGACATCCGGCAGGCATACGAGTTTGACTTGGCGACCCTGCCCGTGCAGACCGACATCGTACAGGGCGAGGAAGCCGAAATACGCTGCCAGCTGGTGCGTAGCGGTAGGTATGAGGAAACGGAGTATTTTATCCGCTATTTCCAGCCCGACGGGAAGGGCGAGCTGCGCATGGAGGACGGCACGGTACTGGCTCCCAACGACCTCTACCCGTTGCCGGGCGATACTTTCCGGCTCTATTACAGGTCGCTCTGCACCGACCAGCAGACGATTGACATCTACATCGTGGATTCATTTGGTCAGACGGTAACCAAGAGTTTTTCGTTCAACAGTGCTACGGCGGAAGGTTCGGAAGATTCAGCCCAACCCGCCATATAAACGATGGCCATGCTTTATCTTGTTATCGCTTACTTGACGCTTCTTGCCGTGACAGGATGTTGCATCGGGCGTTCCATACGCCATGCGCCGACGGACATCGAACTTTGGGGAGAAGAAACGGACTGACTTTCTTTATCTCCTATAATATATGGAAAAGGTCAGGGCTTTTATCTGCTCTGACCTTTTTCTGTTCCATGCCTGTACCGGTTATCGGGCTTGCAGGCGGTCGATAGGCAAGTATTGTTCCAGCCATTCCCTTACGTGCTTCATGTTGTACTCGGAAGTGATGACTGCCGTATGGTCGTTTATCGGGGTGAAGCGTGTGGACTCGTAAGTATCGACCCATTCCTTCAGCGTGGAAACTCCCCATGTATCGGTGTCCTCAAACATGCCGTCCAAAACCCGGATGGGTTCGCTGAAAGTGATTATCAGCGTGTCATAACTGCCATTCATCGCTGTGCCTCCTTTCTTCCTTTTTCCGATAACCATCCGTCACGCTTGCGGCGGCAGTCCTCCAAAGTCGGAGCCACGCAGGAGAACAGTTCTCCATCGGATGCCCTGTAATCGTACTGCACCAGCGTGCGTTTTCTTCTTCCGATGCCGGTCTGGAACTTCTCGAACTGTTCCGAACCTGCCTTCCGGCAGGTCGAAACTCCGTTTTCCGTCATTTTTGTAGTCATAATGCAATCTGCTAAAATTCAACAATCAACAATCGGTTTTCCATGCACTTTGCCGGGTCTGACGCCATCCTCTGCGTGAGCCACAGATGGTGGCTGCCATATCCGAAGGCAAAGAAGCGGTTGAACTCCTTGCTTCGGGCAAACACTTCCACCAGTTTGCGAAGTTCCTGTTCGTCCTTTGTGAGCGTCACGGAGTTGATGAACTTAATCAACGTATCGGGTATGCGCTCATCCCACCCGAAAATCATGCTTTCAATCTTTACGTCCATAATCATTTGGAGTTATATTGTGAATAATCAGAATAAACTTAACTGCTGCGGGGCGGTATAACGGCGCTTCAACTCCTGCAATCCGGCTTTCAGCCTGCGGATATACTTCGGATTGTAGTTCCCCCTGTCTGTCAGGGAGTGGCGTTCCGCATCATTATAGATTCTTTCCAACCGGCGGATACCTGTCCGCACCGCTTCCTTGTAGCCGGCAATGGGTTCATCCCATACCGAAGGGCGGCTGCCGCCTCCTGCCGTGCCTGTACACCAGCCCACCGTAACGACATACGTGCCGTTCACAGACTGGCCGATGTGTATTACGTTGGAATTGTCCAGCCGGATTTCTTCCACGATGGGCAACATGCCGCTTATCCACCCGTATTCGTTAAACTGCCTGTCCACATAGCCAAAAATGAGCCTGCGTTCGTAGGTGTTCACATTCAGTACAACGTGATGCACGCTTTCACCGAAACTCTCGAAGTAGGCGGCCTGTTCCTTGTCATCTTCTTGGATTGCCCGGATATAACGGGAAACAATATGCTGTTCACGCCTGTAAGCATGGTATTCCGTCAAAGCCTGTAACTTTTCCTCTTTCGTCATTTGGGATAATGTTTTCATACGCCTTTCTTCTTTTAGGTGGTTAAAATTCTTTGGAAAAGGTGTGCAGGGATTTTTTCATCCCATGCACACACAATCGTTTCAAATGTAATGTTCATACTGTTTCATTTTTAATCCGTATCCCTATCTGATATATCTTTCCAGATACTCTTCCTTTACGGCAAGGGCTTCGGCGTAGATACTCAGCTGGGCTGCAAACCTGCTTTGGTAATAGCTTCTCTCCATGTCGTTCTTCGACAATCTGATATGTTCCTTAATATCACTCAAATGCCTTTTTACGATATAGCTGTAATAGTAAAGTTTTCTTCTATCCATACTACATAAGATTATAATGTCAGACCATGATTTTTAGAATTTCTCTCCAATATATAGGCTCCACCTCGCTGAGAAGGAAGTCTATAAAATCTTTTCTCGCTTCCTTACACAATTCCCGGAAGAGTTTCTCAAAGACGGTAATATTACCGTTCAGATAAGTTTCTACCATGTACACGAAAATGTTGTCCACCTCATAATACTTGCATTGCTGTGCGATAGTCTTGCTGTACCGTTTCATAATGATGTGATGTTAGAGAGTTAATAACCAGACCACGAAAGCAACAACCAAAATAAACGTAAGCAGGAACACAAGGCAGCCCCACAGGAAACGGACTACACCCGCAAGGAAGTTCCACACGAACCACAACCCGATGAACCACACAAGGACGGAACCGCCGTACAGACCGGTGCAGACTGCCGCAAGGATGAACCTCACCGCCACTCCCAAGAATTTATGCAGAGGCAGATTGGGAAGCGACTTATTTCCATTTGTTTCTCTTGTTGCTTTCATAATCACGACATTTTTTTTATGCATTGACGAGTTGGGTGAGCTGACTTATTTCGTAAGCTGGGCAAAGGACAGGGTTTTGCAGAAGCAAATTTTTTCGCCAGAATACTACCTGAGCCTGCGAAGTGTGGAGATTGTGGAGAAAAAATTTGATTAGTCCGTCAAAACCCGAAATTACCTTTGCGCACGTAATAAGTCAGCTTACCCCACTTCTCAATCGCACTCCGTGGAGTGATGGGGAATGAAAGCGGCAAGAGAAACATTCCACAGGGGCTTTGATTTTTTTTCTGCAATGGACTTTTTCCAAAGGAGGTTTTTAAGGAAGGCAATGGATTATTGACTTTATTTTCTTACCTTTGTACCAGCGGTGCAAATAGTATCGTGGTAATGTTGTTCGTTTACCGACGTTCGGAAATCGCCAATTTCAAAAATGTGAAGGTAAATGAACCGGGTAGGTTATACTCTGACGTAACCTGCCGGTTCACTTCACATTGGGTGTTTGGCGATACCTCGAACGTAGTGGCCGGCAGCGTTACGTCATTTTAATTATAAATATAACCGAAGATGATGGAATTACAAGCTACGCCTTTGGAGGGCATCGTCCGTTCTTCCGACGGAACACTCTTTTACCTGTTTCCCATTCAAGATGTGTCCACTTTGCAGACCGTAAGAGGTCATCTTGCCTGCGCCATTGACGTGCTGAGCAATCAGGAAGAAAGCTCGCCGGAGCAACGTCTGGAGGCAATACGCACGTTGAACAGCCTTGTGGCGGCATTGAGCGTGCATGACGGCGACCATTATAGTGCCATTGATTCCGCTCTCGAAGGCGGCGTCCCCAATCTATAAGTAGCCCAAGCCGTTTTTGTGAGTTGCCCAACTCATTCTGCCGAGTTGCCCAACTCAGCACTTTGGGTTGCCCGACTTGTGGAAACGCCGGAGGCAACGGTTTTCTTTTTTATCCTTTCTCTGTCTTTACTGTCCGTCCCAAGAACAGGCCGGTAACGGAGTTGGCTCCAAGCTGCATCAGCCTGCGTTTCATCTGCGTGAAGTTCTCGCCGGTGGACACAATGTCGTCCACGAGGAACACATCGCGTCCCTGAAAACAGGCGGGGTGGAATATGAGGTTGGAGAGCTTGTCAAGGCCGTGAGTGCCTTTCATCTGCTCACGGTCTTCCCTTATCCACGTGGCACGGAAGCCGTCGGTGATTTTCAGGCGGCGTGAAAGGAGGCTGCAAAACCGGGCGAAACGCGCGGCGTTGCGCTCACGGGTAGCCGCCGGGATGGGGATGAGTACGGCATTGGCAGCCTTTTCCTTGTAGAAAGGCATACGGGCGATGCAGAGGGAGAAGATTTTGGCGACGAGGGCCGCCTGCTGCCCCTCCTTGATTAATAAACAAGTATATCTTTGAACATATTAGAAGATGATATAATTTTATTTATAATCTTATTTTGCTCTATTTTCAGCCTTGATGTATTTATTTCATATAAGTCTAAAACTGTATAAATCCCTTCAAACAAAAACTCTAATGCGCATTTATTAGGGTTAGATTGCTCCATTATAAATTTATAAGGTAAAAATATGGTGTATTCAATGTCTTTCTCCTTTTTGAAAATAGTTGGTCCACATATTTCATTTGTTAATAATTCTTTTTTTGCAGATATACGGAACATTAATTCATATTCTGTTCCATAAGATTGTTCAAATTTAGGATTCATTTCTACTAATTTAGACACTTCTTCTGATAAAAAGCGTTGAAATGATGAACTAAAGGGGAATGAAATCCCAGCTTGTATATAAAGTTGTCCAAAATATATTTTCATACTAATGATTTCCATTTTTAGGTTTGAAACTTTTTTTGATTACCTTTTGGCATCTCTCCTATTTTATCGTAATACGGTTGTAATCGTGCTATTTCTGCACTTTTTGCTTCTAAAGTTGTTGTTATACTTAAATCTTCCACAATAAGCCCTTCTACATTGCCCATAGATTCCAAAATAGCGCGCAACTCATTTCCGTGAGTTGCCCGACTCATGGAACGAGTCAGGCAACTTGCTCTTAAAAACAGGCATCATAGGGGAAGAATTGGTGTACAAAATCGCTGTTGACGGACAGCCGGTGCTTCTTCTGCGCCGTTATCCACTTTTCTATCTGTGATTTGTTTGTTGCCATGTTTCTTATTTTTTAGTTGTATGAAATGAATGTCTGGTTGTCCGAAGCGTTGAACACGACAAGGACTTCGGGCTGCTTCTCTTTCAACCGTTTGTATTCGCACAAGGAGTTGAGCACCCACTCGCGGAACAGCTTCGTACAATAGGTGTTGATGCGGAAGCTGAGAAAAATGACGGCCTCCAGATTGTAGTAGGTAACGTATAGCTTATCCTGCTTCTCCGTAATGGTCGCTTCACTTTCATTCAGGATACGCGACTTGAAGATGGAGCGCATATTGGCATCTATCGTCTGGATGAATACTCCGAACAGGCGGGCAAGCTCGTGCTTGGTGAGCCATACGTTGCCGTTCTCTAACTTGACGCTGACTGTGGGGTGGCGGTTGATGTCCTCCAGCCCGGTAATGGTGATGTTTCCTCTGTGTAGCATAGGGGTATCGTTTTATTTGGTGGGACAATATACGGATTTATTGGTTGTCATAATGTATTGCGCCGCAATTTTTTCAAACGGGATGCAATTGCGCGCCACTCTGTCCATTTCGCGCTTGATGATGCGGTCGGTGACATAGGCATGGCGGCCGCGCAGGTCGAACCGCCCTAACATGCGGCATACCGTGCCGGTGGATATGCCGTTTTTTGCCGTTATCGTTTCCTTGAACGTATGGTAAGCCAGATACATGGTCATGTTCTTCTCGATTCCGCAGAGTTCCGCAATCTCTTTCAGATAAACATTCAGACGTTGGTTGCTGGGGACGGGCAACAGTTCATCCGTCCCGGCATACCGGACTTCGTATTTCTCCAGTATCATTCGGGGAACAGGCAACAGGGGGATGTGGATGAAAGCGTCGGTCTGTTCTCTTACCATGAAAATCCACTTCTGCCCGTACTTGCTGTGGAAATTCTCTTTACGGAGGGATTTCAGGTTCTGGTAATGCAGTCCCGTGAAACTCGAAAAGATGAAAAGGTCACGCACCTGTTCCAAACGCGGCGTGTCAAACGTGGCTTTCATCAGTCTGCCCAATTCCTTCTCGTTCAGGCTCACCGCCGTTTGTCTGGCTCTAAGCTGTCTTTCTATCGTTCTCATATCTGTCCTACTTCTATTATAATGCGTTCATGGATACGTGCAGCCTGTCGGAAAGGGCTTCCATCTCGCTGCCGCTTTTCTGGTTGATTACTTTCGCGTAGATTTGCGTCGTGCGGATGTTGGTATGTCCCAACATTTTTGACACGGATTCTATTGATACTCCGTTAGTTAGCGTTACAGTCGTGGCGAATGTGTGCCGGGCGAGGTGATAGGTCAAGTTCTTCCTAATTCCGCATATATCAGCGAGTTCCTTCAGATATGCGTTCATCTTCTGGTTGCTTGGCATGGGCAAGGCGCGGTGGTCGGGCTGTTTCCCCTTGTACTTTTGCAGGATGCGCAGGGGGATGTCCAACAGGCGCACGTTGATGGGTACGCCGGTCTTATGACGCTTGGAGATAATCCAATAGTTACCGTCCAGATACTTCTGGATATGCTCGTCTTTGAGCAGATATACATCTATGTACGCCAACCCCGTCCAACAAGAAAAGACAAAGACGTCGCGAACCCGTTGCAGGCGTTCCACTTCAATCTCCTTGTCCATAATGCTCTGGAGTTCGTCCATCGTCAGAAAGCCTTTGTCCACCTGAACGAAGGTGATGGGCTGCGTGAACGGGTTGAACTGGATAAGGCCGGCGTTCCTTGCGCGGGTGACGGCTTTCTTGAACAGTTGCATCATCTTCGAGGTGGCGTTGTGGCCGACCTTCTTGTCCACACGCAGAAAGTTGCGGAAGCCGTTGATAAATTCCTCGTTTATCTCCGTCAATGGAATATCTTTATACTTTTCTTTCCTGAACCTGAACTGAATGTATTCCTCCATACGGCGGTAAGTCAGGTCGTACTTCTTGTAGGTGTTCTGCGAGAGCGATGTGCCCACTTCCTTCCGCTTTTCCTCGTTCATCTTCTTGAATACGGTCAGCAGCGTGTTGGCTTTCGTTTCGATGCCCAGATAAATGTTCTTCAGCTTCAGCGGTGAAGGGTAGCGGTTGTTTTCGATTTCCTTTTCGTAAATGCGGGTAATGTCGGTCTTGATTTTCTCTATCTGCGTGCGCAGATACACCGCCGTCGCACTACGACCGACTACGCCACCGTCCTTCCACATCTTCTTATCCACCATTAACTGTGAGTTGAACTGTACCTGTTCGCTGTCGATGGTGATGCGAACCATGATGGGATACTGTTTGTCCTTTCCTTGTTCCCTTTTCCTTGCGTAACAAAGTACGCTGAATGTGTTCCGTTTCATGCGCTTTTAAGTTTTTTTGTTGCAAAAATACTGTTTGACAATCACTTGGCGCAATCCACAGGCGGACACTTGGCGGCTATGAAACGGACATTTGAGGGTCATTGTCGTGTATTCCCGTGAAATGAATCGTAAACGTGCCGGTTGTTTCCTTTTTCTGCTCAGGATTTTAGGTTACGGCGTGTCGATAAAATTGAACGTAAACGACGACAAATCAACGACATATCTACGAAGTCGTAACCAAAATTCCCGTTTTTTTTCTTGGTTACGATTTGGTTACTCGATTTGTCCAATTTTCGACTTCCAACGGGGTATTCATCTGTCGTGGTATAACAAAAAATATCCCCAAAGTTACTGACTTTGAGGATATTGTCTTCGACTTTCTTATTTCAGTCTTTTTTCGTAAGCGGTGCGTACGGGACTCGAACCCGTGACCCCATGCGTGACAGGCATGTATTCTAACCAACTGAACTAACGCACCAATTATCTCTAACTGTTTATTTTTTTTGTTGGCGGTGCGTACGGGACTCGAACCCGTGACCCCATGCGTGACAGGCATGTATTCTAACCAACTGAACTAACGCACCAATTATTCTCGGCTTTTGAG
>CASFRN010000111.1 GCA_949296855.1 uncultured Bacteroides sp.
AAATAGAAATAAGCTTTCATTTTGTCATCCTGAACGGAGTGAAGGATCTCGAATACACAAGCTGATGCACACGAGATTCTTCGCTATGCTCAGAATGACATTACTTTTTGATAGGCAATTTTCATTTTGAGACACCCTCCTTTCTCGTCTCGCTTTATAAATTCGATAGCCCATATTAAACCACAGAGGGAATAAATTTAAACGACTCTGTGTGCCTCTGTGACCTCTGTAGTGAACTTTTCATTATTCTGTAAATCCAAGCATTGGAATCCGTAAATCATTGATAAATATAAAAGCTCCGCTCTACTGGCTCGGCAGCCTGAATCTTTCCGGCAATGCCGTATTGCCAAGCCACGACCGTCACCTTTATCGGGAACTTAGCGCGGGGAGGGATGGGCGTGAAGCGTAAGATGTTGCCTTCCACTTCGGCTGGTCCCTCCTTTATATAATAATGTATAGAGAGCCCGCGGTCGGACTTTGCTCCCAAAACAACCGATTCCGTACCCCGCCGCACATCGTCCAAAGAAGGGAACAAGATGCTTTGGCGTTCGCCTTCCGTAAGCCGAAGGGGTACGTTCATCACCAATTCCTGTACCGTGCCCTTATACGTCTTACCGCCCGGATGGCTTGCCACCAACGTGACGCTTCCACTCCGCTTGGGATTGTCCATCCCTATCCGGTTAAAACTGAGCACGAATGTCGTATCGTTCACTTTCCTTACAGGACCGCAAACACAATCGATGCGGATATCTCCTTCAGCGTGTGCATCCGTCAGTGCTTTGCGCGTGCTGTCGGTAAAGCAAGCCTGCAAATGGAAAGTCACCCCGTCGGCTTTTGGACGGAAAGGCACGGACAGACGCACATGCGCCTTCGGGTCGTATTCCACCAACTCTCCCTCTTGCCTGATGCCGATGTATTGCATCCGCTTCCCCCGATGCTTGCGGTAACGGGCTTCGGTAAGCGTTGCCATTTCTTCATCGAAATACCAAAACGCATCATGAGGGTCTCCTTGATAAGCCGGATAAGGGGCTGGATCCGGACGCTTGCCTTCCATCGGACTCCAACGGGACGCCAACCACCCCTGACGCACATCCACCGGTTTCAGCTTGCCCGAAACCTTATCCAGCCGGCACGCCATCGCCTTCTGTATAAACAAAGCAATGTATTCCGCCGTTTCGTCCGCCAAGTCGAAGTGCCCTCTCCCCGTATCGCAAAGGAAAGAAATGCAACTGGCGGGATACATCATCCGGAAAGCCAAAGCGGGATTGACACGCGCCTCCCACCATTCGTACTCGCCTTCAATCATCAACCCCGGAATGCCGTCGATGTTCCTCGTGCGTCCCCACTCTAAATTAGCACACCCGTATCCCGTCAGGTTGGTGCGCGGCGCATCGCCATGCAGGGAAATGACAGCCAACGTACGCTCCGGATTCCACGCTGCAAAGTTCCAAGGGAAAGTGGCTTGTGCCGAATGCCCCATCGGTACAATCGGAACCGACACCAATTCGCCGTACCCGCTAACTTCCGCTAAGTCCGACAACATCGTGTCGAACACTTGCTGCACTCCCGTAGACACATCCCAAGCTTGGTTCAACTCAGGCGCAATCCATATCAAGGCAACCCCTAACCGCTCCATCGCCTCGCGGAATGCAGGGAGATGAAACAACGTCTCCTCCGACATATTCTGCTGCCCCACCATCACCGCCTTCACCCGTTCGCACGTAGGAGGAATCCACAAGAACGCTTCCTGCGGACGCCCGGTTTCCTTCGACACACAGCCTTTCATCTCTACCGACCATTGCCATTCGGCGGCGGAAAGAACCGTCCAAGACAACAAACACATCAAACAAGCAACGACTAATTTCCTCATTTCTATCTATTTTTTATATTTCACATCCAACAAATCGTTCCAATAATTCACACGCATTGCCTCGCCATTCACAGTCAAGCGGGAAGGACGTTTCCTCGGACGGAAAGATGCATTCACCGAAGGCTGTCCGTCTATCCATAAATTCAGGTCTCCTCCATCTGCTTTCTGCACAAAAAACAATTTGGAAAGTGAAGCGAAATACGAGTCACCGTCACGGCTCAAAGCACTTCCATACGCCACAAACAACTCGTCCGCTTCCGCTGCATCCGCCCCTTCGGGATAAGTCACGGCAAACATATACGCATCCGTCTGCCACCCGTCCGCCTCTATCCACGAGTTGCTATGCATCAACCTGCCGTCTGCCAACTGATTAATATATAAATCGGTCACTTTGCCCTTCCACACGGTTCGAAGACCTATCCAATCCTTGCCCTCACGCCGTTCCATCACAGGCAGTTCCTTCTGGCTTGCACTGTCTTTCAGGATAATGGCGGTCAAGCCCTTGATGCGGTCGAACTTACCCGGCAAATGGAACGAGTAATAAGTTTCCGTACCCGCAAGGTCTTCTGTCGGAGCAGTGACCTCTTCCCAATATAAATCATCGGGATAATCGTGTACGAAATCGGACAAAGCCAACATCCGGGGATAAAGCGGACGTACCACCACCGAGGCATCGCCGTTTGTTATCGTCACGTCCGCACCGCGTTTCTTCCATTCGCCTCCCGGATGCCATAACCATTCAAACTCACCCATATCGTGCGTCTTTAAGTCATCAATCAAGTAAATCACATTATCCATCCACAAGAAATGACGGAAGTTCCGGCTGAAATTGTCCGACATCAGACCTGTGCCGTCCGCCAGCACATACTTGATGTTTCCTCCGTCAAGCAAATGATAAAGATAGCCGCGCAACATCGAGCCGTGGTATTGCTGCTCACGGCTCTGCCCTTTCCCATTGAAGAGCACCACGTTGTGTGCTTCGCTTTGGAAGAAATAATTCCGGTAAGCCGGATTGGGATACCAGCAATTCCCCGCATCCTTGATGAGATCCACCCCTTTGTGAAAGAGGATGAACGAATTGGCATCGGCGTGCGAGTGGTTCCACGTATACCCGCTCTTCACCGCCAGCATCGTCGCGTCCTTTTCCCACGAATTGCGCATCGTCGCCCATCCAAAGTCGGCGAACAGTTGTGAAGGCTTCAGATCCGGTTCCAACGGAGCGTGTGACAAATCCGGTGTATAGAGGAATCCCATCGGACGGTTCAGGAAATAACCGTCGCGATTCTGCCCTTGCTCCACTTGGCTAATGTACCACAAAATGTCATTATCCTGCATCCCCAACGCATAGAGCAACATCAGGCTGCTTTCCGCCGTAATGTTCTTATGGCTGTCACCGAAATTGATGTTGTATAGCATCCCCGTGCGTGGATAACACACGTATGAAAAGAAAGCAGGAAGCTTTTCCAATTGCGGGATGTCAGTCAAAGCGGCTGTGGGATGCGTATTCTTCCACGCCACCAAGAAAAGCAACGATTCCTGTATACCGTAGTTGGCATAGTTCAGGCTTTCATACATACCTCCCGCCTCATCGAATGTCTTCGGCTTCCGCTGAAGCACATCGCCGGCAAAATCATACCATTCGGGCAGGCATTCGTAGACGGCTTGCGCACCTTCCTTCGCCTCTTCCAGCTCATCCTGAAGGCTCAAGGCAAGCAGCCCGCCCATACATACGCACGATGTCCACCAATTGTGACCCATCGAATTGAGCGAATGGATGCGGGTAGGCTCAAGAACCCAATCGCCCAACAACGGTTCCACCGCCAACCGATACAATCCTTCGGCTATCTGTTTCCGTTCCGTAGCCGACAATTCATTGTACACCGCATCGTAGGCAATGGCTGCCTGAAAAGACTTGTGCGCCATATTTAGGTCAGAACGCCACGCCGGACGGCGGGCAAACATCTCGGCATTACTCCACGACTCTGCCTTCACAGCATCCAGCAAAATGTCCTTCACTTTGCCGGCATACCGCTGGTCGCCTGTCATCAAATAAGCAAGCGATAAATAGTCCGCCTTGTCTATCCGTGTCCGTTTCAACTCTTGGTCGGCAGTTTGCTTGATTTCTGTCCATGCCTCCTCCAGCTTCGGTTCCTCTTCCATACGTTGTTTCACCTGAGCGATACGTTCCGGCGTATAGAGCAATGCCGGACGTTTTACCTTTTGGGCATATACGACACTTATGCCGCAAACAAGTACGCCCACTACCCATAATACAATCCGTTTCATATTTATTTTTTATTCATTCTCGTTTTCATTTATCATCCCGGTAATATTGGATAAACGCCGCCAACGGGACACCCATAGCCGGATAGTTAGGATAAGGATGCGGATTGCCCGTCTGCAATCCTTCCGTATTCTTCCGGTAACCGTTCTCGTTGTCGATAGTGATTCCCATGTCCACCACATAAATGCCTTCTGATTCACGTCCGTCAAACGTACGGATGATGTTCTGACGCAATTGCCACATCGCCGCATTCTGCCGCAAGGTGAAATCGCCCCGCTGATTGTCGAGCAATCCGCACGTACTGCAAGGTATCAGCACCACGAACTTGCCTTGCGGAACCGCTTGTCTATACGAACGCTTTATCTCTTCCACTCGCCTGTTCCACGGACCATAATCCGCTTTCAGACTATCACGGTAATCGTTCAGCCCTAATAACATTACAAAGATATCGGGTTTCTCCAGTTCCCACATATCGAGGTATTTCCCATAATTGAAATGCCAAGCCGTTTCGTCAATTTCCGTTTCTTTCCACTTATGCCCGTCATAAACCATATATCCATTCCGTTGGTTATCGAACATCAAGTCATCTTTCCGGGGATGAAGCAGATAACCGGTCTTGCTGTCGTATTTCGGCAAACACCGCTCATACCTGCCGCAATTATACTTCCAATCGAAACCCTTCAACTCTCCGTTCTGCACCCGATAGCAATTCTTCCAAAAAGCCGTGCTGCCCCAATACCGGCATGTGCCGTCGGGCTGCATATATCCGTGATAAGGAGTGTCTTCCCCTTTGGGTATCTCAAAGTACTTCCGGACAGTCCATCCCCCTCTGCCTTCATCATATTGATTTTCAGCATCACGCACTTTCCGAAGCCCTATTAAATGAAGACGGGGTACATATCCCTTGTCTATCAGCGCATCGCGGAAGAACGCACCGTCCGTATAACTGTCTCCCAAAATCTGCACCTTCACTTCTTCTTTTCCTGCTCCTTTCTCTCCTACAAGCACCCGCACCGTGTCGCTCTTCAGCGTCCGGAATTCATCCGTATTCACCAAGCTTACTCCCATATAAGACGATTCACCCGCCTTCGGCTTTACCTCAGCCATACGCTCGATGCGCTTAATATAAAGCGCAGTACCAGAAAAACGTACAAGGTCATGATACGGTCTCCAACGTTTGATAATGGGTTCCACAAAAAATGTATTCAACGTATCCGATAGCATATAGACTTTATCTGTCACACATATATCATTCGTAAAAGCCACATTTTGGGCAACCGAATCTGAGCCACCTTTTACCAGCAAAATGGCGATAATCCAAAGTTTACAATTCTTTATCATTTTCATCACACAAATTATTTTACTACTACATTTTCAATAAACCCATTACAATCCACGCCTTTCAAATCACGCATCCTTCCGCCGTTTATCATTACGTTCTCGAAAGTCACACCCTGCACCATCCGGGTTTCGTCCAATCCTTTTATCTGAGACGGATCTCGCCCACACCTTGATAAGATATGTTACAGAGCCACATGACACAATGTCTTTATTCGTTTCATATCTTCCAATCTTTTTACCTGTTTATACGTTCAAGAAAACATTTTTACCCAACGAAGATAAAGAAAAGTTGCAGCCGGAAACGAATAAATGCTTATCTTTGTGGAAATCAATCATAAGATATCCGTATGACACAGCCTGTATTGAAGAAATATCCTGTAGGGATTCAAACCTTTTCTAAAATAAGAGAAGGAAACTATTTATATATTGACAAAACAGAATATGTATACCGAATGACACATACCAATTCCACGTACATGTTCCTGAGCCGCCCGCGGCGGTTCGGCAAATCCCTGTTGACAAGTACGCTCCATTCTTATTTTGAAGGACGGAAAGACTTATTCGAAGGGCTTGCCATCGAAAAATTAGAGACGGAATGGACACAGTATCCCGTACTGCACTTCGACATGAGCTTGGGAAAGCATCTCGATAAAGACGCCTTAAACCGTTATTTGCATAATATGCTTGAGAACAACGAAATCCGGTTAGGCATCACGGCACGTGAAGCGCAAGACACCAACATCCGGCTCACCAACCTGATTATGGACGCATGCGCAAAATACGGCAAACAAGTGGTTGTGCTGATTGACGAATACGACGCCCCCCTCTTAGATGTAGTGCATGAAGACAGCGACCTGCCCGTACTGCGTAACGTGATGCGCAATTTCTACAGCCCGCTCAAGGCGTGCGACCCTTACCTGCGTTATGTGTTCTTCACAGGCATCACCAAGTTCTCCCAACTCAGCATCTTCAGCGAGCTGAATAACATCGATAACATCAGCATGGATGAGGCGTATGCGGCTATTTGCGGTATTACCGAAGAAGAGATGCGCACACAGATGGATGCCGACTTAAAAACGCTTGCGGATAAATTGAATATAACCAAAAACAAGCTGATAGAGAAACTGAAAGCCTATTACGACGGCTATCATTTTACATGGCCATCGCCAGACATCTATAACCCTTACAGTCTGATGAACGCTTTCGGGAAAGAGGAGCTGAAAGCTTACTGGTTCGGGAGCGGTACGCCTACTTACTTGATAGAGATGTTGCGCAAATACCATACGCTCCCGTCCGAAATCGGCAATGTAGAAGTTTCGCTCGAAGACTTCGATGTGGCTTTAGAACTTGCCTCCAACCACCTGCCGTTGCTGTATCAAGCAGGCTATCTCACCATCAAAGACCGGGATACGGAGTTTGATTCTTATTTCCTTGACTTGCCCAACCGGGAAGTGCGCTTAGGATTGATGAACAGTTTAGTTCCTTCGTATGTGACTCCAGACACACGCCCAAGCAATAAAGTGCTGCGTGAGATGGCGCGCTGCCTGTCGCGCAACGATATGGACGGGGCTTTGCGTCTGCTCCAGACTTTCCTTTCCACCGTGCCTTACACCGACCATACCGATTACGAAGGGCATTACCAGCAGGTGCTTTACATCATCTTCAGCCTAATGGGATATTACGTAGACGTAGAGGTACATACACCGAAAGGACGGGTAGACGTGGTGATGCGGACCGCCCATACATTATACATTATAGAAATAAAGCTTGACAAGAATGCGGAAGCTGCCATGAAGCAGATAGACCTGAAGAACTATCCCGAACGTTTCGCACTCTGCGGATTGCCCATAGTGAAAGTAGGCGTGAACTTCGACAGCGAACGGCATACGATTGAAGGCTGGGAAATCCGACCTTTATAAGAGCCTGTTTTTATGAAGATACCTTCGTTGGGCGTTGAAGGCACCTTCGTGAAGCGATGAAGATACCTTCGACGGCAGATGAAGGTACCTTCATTAAAAACGGGTATTTGCCCACGTCTATCTTTCGAATACCACACCTTCTACGTGAGGCCCCACATAAATCCGAGCCATATCACCCGTGTGATACCACTTGGGCTTTCCCGGCATATCATCGGATATCACCGTCCCGTTAATCTTCAAATTCTTAAAGCGGATGTTCTTGATTTTCCGTTCCTCGTTGTAACCTTCTATAATGGAAATCTCTGCATGGTCACCCGTGTACGTAATGTCTTTAAACAGGACATCTTCAATGCCACGTCCGGGAGCCGTACAATATTTCTCATTATAGAATATCCGAAGGTTCACTAATTGGCCTTGTCTGAAATTCTCTATGCGGATATTTTCAAAACGCACGTTACGTATCAGGTTGTTGTCGCCCGCATTGATAGCCATACATCCTTGATAATTCAACTGGCACTCTTTATGGTCAAGAATGTCGATATCCTCATAAGTCAGGTTTTCGAGCACCTCAGGATTCTTTGTATCGCCATGAATGCCGATAAAAATGGGATGTGCCACATCTGCCCAAAGAACGGAATGACGCATCGTAATATCTGAACTGGCTCCCTTGAAGCCCAAGCGGGTTCCATAGACCGTAGTGCAATCGTCTGAATTGCGGCAAAACACACCGTCAAACAATACGTGACGGCTGGAAAAGACATTCATTCCATCTCCCCAACCGTAATAACTGATTGATTTCACATTGCGAATGGTGACGTGTTCCGACCCTCCGGTCGCGCATTGTGTAGCGAACAATCCTTCCACATAAATATTCTTTGAATTGCTTATCCGTATACCCATCTTTACCGTATGGTCTACTATGCCCCGTCCCATCAGCCGTACGTTCTCAACGCTATCCATCAGGAGTTGCCCCATCATTACGGCTCCTCCAGCTACATATACCGTCTTACCTGAAGGAATGCGGAACACTTCGCCCGAATCGGGACGATGTATGCCGGGACCATACCAAATCACATCTTTATCTTTCTTATCCGGCACATCAGTTTCGATAGGATTGGCAAACAAGTGCAGGTTATTAAAGATGTCTCCGTTTACCTCTACCGAAAAATTGCCCGGCTTGTGCAACGTGAAAATCAATGTATTCCCATTTATGGCAGGTACAATCCCTTTCGATGCCGGACGTACCCGCGCTTCGCGTATCTCCCCTTTATTATAGGTGACGCTCACTTCTACCGTCCCCTCGAAACCGAACGTAGCCATCGAAGAAGGCAAGGGATTGTGCTTCACTCCTTCCACTTTATCGACTTTAACCAAATAGGAAGCCACATCCTTCCACGCCTCTCCCGGGCGGCGGACTTTCACCGTAAAATTATCGTTCAACAAGACCCCTTCTGGAGCTTTCCATACTTCGAGCTTTCCTTCGTTTGCCCAACTCACCGCCGCACCTAAAAAGAACAGCGCACACATCAACCATCGTGTTTTCTGTCTCATAATTTCTGATTTTTTATAACAGCGGGACTTGAACGAATGATTCCATCATCCGGACAAGCCCCGCTTACCTTGGTCTAACTAAACTTTATTACTCACGATAGAGCATCAGCGTAGCCCAACCTAACTGGTCGAACGCACCGCTGTTCGTGCCGTAACGGTTTTCGGGTTCTCCGGCACCGCCTTCGGGACGAAGCTTGTCTGCGAATTGCTTTACATACGTATAACCGCTTCCCACATTGGCTACTTTCGCATAATGGTTGTACAGGATTTCCCATCCCGGACGGACACTGCCACGGCCCGAATCGTCCGCCAGTTGTGTATGCGTCGCCCCGTGGTTCTTATCACGGCAAGAACAGTCGATGCAATATTCGTAAGTAGTGAAAGGCATCTGAGTAGCGCTCACCAACCAGCTTCCCGTGCTGTTCTTATTATCCGTACCGTTGCGCAAGTTAGAGAGAGCCACGTATTCGCCCATTTTCATCACTGCATTGTCTTCGGCGGCAAAGAAATCCAGTTGCGGTACCGAAGGATTCGACTGGTAGAACGTATAGGCAATTTGGCAAAGGTTAGCCGTTACCATCACCGACATCTCCGCGTGTCCTTGGTCACGCCCGCTTTCTTGGTTCTGATAGATATCCTCTCCTGTACCCAAAGGATCTGTATGCTCCCCACGAATCAACCGCTTGATGCAGCCGTTGCCCGCACCTTGGTAGAAATAGTTCACTACATAGTCCACCATGTCATCGTTCTCGGTCAGGATGCCGATAGAGAGGTAAGAAGCCATATTCACTAAGTCCCAGTTCGACCAATAGTGTTCCGCACAGTTGTTCGAACCTTGGTGGTTGTCGAGGAAGTCACGGTTCAGCGAAGCGAACACATCCACCATCCAAGTTTTGAACGCATTGAAGTCTGATTCTTTCCAGCCTTCGTATGTCCGTAATATTTCGGCTGCATTGGCAAACGTATACCCCTGCGCACCTGCCGCCAACTTATGGTTCGAATCGTTTGAAGTAATCTGCTTGCACACGTCCGCCCAAGCGTTAAGCACCTGCACGGCATTGTCGGCATAACGGTCATCACCAGTCAGTTTCCAAAGCAATGCCATTTGGTAAGCCGCAGCGGCATCTTCCATCGCATAACGGTAGTTCTCGCTTCCCGTAGCTGTTCCTGTAGCATCGCCACGCACGATTTCCGCTTGGGGTTCTGCTGTATAAGGAAGAGTGGTGTAGGAGCTTTTCTTCAAGTTCTCGAACTCGTCTTTCACCGCTTGAGGTGCACTACCGTCATCCAACATCGCTTTCACACGGTCGAAATCCGCCTGACTGTACATCGCACACGGATGATTGTATGTATATTGCCCTTCTACCGGCTCATACACGTCTTCGGGCATAGTCAGATCGACAGTACCGAATTCGTTTTCCCGGCAGGAGGTCTGCACTGCCAACAGCAGTGCGAGACCGGATATGAATGTCATTTTCTTAATCATAATCGTAGTTGTTTATTATTTAATCACTTCGTAAGTCAGTCCTTCCGATTCAAGATAAGTTGCAACGTCTTCCAAGGCTTTGAAGGTCTGAACCCAATATACATTGTACTCTATCTGATGGTCAATGGTCTTGATGTCGGCATACTTGAATTGGAATGTCGTGAAGGATGCCACGGCATTAGTCGGCAAGACTCCTCCAGTAGCCCATTTCTGAGTCGACAAGTCATAGATGAATACATGGCTTCCGTCACTACACTTGTAGTCGTGCAACCACTTATTATTGTTTCCATCCAATCCTCCGCTGAACTTCGTACCGTTGCAATCGCCCGAAGCGTCCAAAGTAATGTTTCGTGCCGTTACGCCCTCATCAGCATAGTTGTCTTTCACATCATCCATGCGGATAGCGAAAATCGGATAATTGCCCGCATGCAGATAGGTCTTCGGACTCCAGCATTTCAAGTCACCTCGTTGAGCCGTCGCATTCTGCGTATAAGTGGTCACCGTGATATAGCCATCGTGCCATACGTGAGACGACTGTGTACCATTGCCCGACTGGGAAGCGTTATACCAAGTATAGTTGTCTTCATTATGGAAAAGTTCACGAACCAAACCGGCAGGCATACTCATTTGAATAGACGAGGACTGGCCTGTTGCAGGACAAGTGGCAGTAATGGTGAAGTCGCCGAAGTTTCCGTCTTGGTTGAACGTAACCACACCATTTTCTACCGTAGCGATGGATTCATCGCTCGAAGTCCATTCAATCAACGACGCTGTACAATCTGCCGGAACCGTAGTGAAATTCAAGTTCAACGAACCGTCCGCTATGGCGCAATAATAACCGTTCGGCACTGAATGCATTTGGTCAATCGTCACCTCTTCCGGTTGTACAATTTGATTAACGGTCAACTCTTTCGTCCCGAAAACCTGTGAACCGTCCAATGAAGTCGCAGTAATGGTCACCGAAGCGTGGATTTCATCATTCACCACGCCTGTCACCAAGCCATTTTGATCTACCGTAGCTATTGATTCGTTCGAACTTGCCCAGCTTACCGTCTTATACGTAGCGTTCTCCGGCAAAATAGTAGCGGTCAGCTGCAAAGTTTCGCCCGCATAAAGTTGGTCTGCAGATGCATCTATAGCTATTTCTTCTGCCTGTACCAATGTATTTGATACCACCACACGCACATTGGCATAAATGCCGCTGCCCGAATAAACTCCTTCAGGAGCTACCTGAATGACGGAAGAAGTGGAACCATTGCCTTCTACCGCAGTCACCAAGCCGTCTTCTACCGTTGCTACAGATGCATCGGTAGAACTCCATACCACATCGGGATAAGTCACATTCTCCGGCTGCAAAGCGTACGACAACTGCACGGTCTCGCCTTTCAGCATCGGCAAAACCTTTGCGCCAGATTCATCGGTATATACATACGGCTGTATTTCCGCAGGCAAAACCAATTCGATGGAAGAAGGCATTTCGGCAGCTATCAAGTCTCCTACCGTCTCCTCGTCTCCGCAAGAAGACATCATCAATGCGGGAGCCAATGCCAACAGGCATCCCCAACTGTATTTTAGTATGTGTTTCATATCTGTTCTTGTTTAAAAGTGTAATACATCAATTGTTACCCCAACCCGGGTTCTGTCCCAATTCGGGATTCAACTGCATTTGGTCGGAAGGCAACGGGTACAAATAATTCCGGTCGCCCCATGTGCGGTCTGTATAATAGATGATGCAACCTTCGCCGTTCAGCGGAAGCGGCTGAGCTGCCCAGTTGGTTTCAAACCAAGTACCGGTCATCTGTACGCCAAGCTGGTCTTGAGGCATTTCGGTTTCGGCAGTCGCCCAACGCTTCAAGTCATCGATGCGATAACCTTCCATAATCAATTCCACGGTACGTTCACGACGGATTTCCTCGCGCATCGAAAGCCCGTTGGCACTAACCAAGCTATTGCTCAGCTTCGGCATATTCGGGTTGACACGCTGACGGACCAAGTTCAGCGACATATCCAAGTCAGCATCCGAAATGCTTCCGTTCAACTCGTAAGCAGCCTCGGCATAGTTCAGCAACACTTCGGCGTAACGGATAACAGGGAAATCCATCGACTCGAAGTTATCCTGTGCCTGACGTTCTATCGCGTATTTATAAGGACGGTAACCCGTTCCGGTACGTACATCTGCCGTACGTGCTCTTTCCAAATCGGCGTCTGTCCATGATGTGCGCGACGTTGCCGATTCGTTGTCCCAGAACTTCGTTCCGTGTACCAAGAACGTATTGCTCATCCGGTTATCACGGTTTTGGTATTCATCGGTAGGATTGGCATATCCCTTAAATTGAGACGATTTCTCGATGGGAAGCCCGTCGGAGCAAAGATACATATTCGCCAACTTACGAGTCAATCCGCAAGAACCTTCCAATATGGCATGTGTAATGTTCGTGCTCAACCGATCTGAATAACGGTGACGGTGTGCCAAGATATATTCGTCGTTCGCACTCTTCGACAGATTGGCAGGATTGCACTGCACGCCGTCTTCCAAGATGAACATATAGCGATAGCTTTCATTGCCTAACGCCTCATTATAAAATAAGGAGTAGTTTCCGCTGGCGATTACCTGATTGGCTGCATCCTTGGCGATAGTCAGCAATTCGGTGCTACGTTCCGTATTGGCAGTAGCGTCTGCACCGTTGGCATGGAACTTCTGCCAAGTACCTTCGTAAAGCGCTACGCGCGAAAGCATTGCCAGCGCCGCACCTTTCGTCAGGCGTCCTTCTTCCGAAGCATTCTCCGGCAACAATTCAGCGGCATCCTGCAAGTCGAGAATGATTTGGTCTATCACTTCCCCACGGTCGTTACGCGGACCGTACAATTCTTGTGAATCAATATCGAGAGGCTGGGTTAAAAGAACGGCGTTGCCCCATATCTGCACCAACTCGAAGTGAAGGTAAGCACGGAAGAACTTGGCTTCACCTACAGGTACAGCAATCGCCGCTTGATCACCGAAACCTTCGGCACGGTTCAACAAAATATTGGTATAATAGATACGTTTATACAAATTGGTGTAATTATCATCCGTACTCGGTATAGAGTTGGTACCCTGGCTATACACATTGATGGAAGAAGAAGAGACCATCAGGTCGGAACGGAAATCGCTGTGAGGCCCGTCACTGAATCCGTTGCCGTATGTTGCCGTACCTGACAAGTAGAAGTCGCGTGTCCAGCCATAGAACTGGTTGGAAAACAACTGAAAGTTTTCAGCTGTGGTCCAAACCAAACTATCGTTCAATTGCGCCTGCGGCTGCAAGTCCAGACACGAAGTCGTGAACAAGCTCATCAACGAAAAGCAGGCTGCGGTGATATAATGTTTCTTTTTCATATTGTTTACAATCTTTATGCGGTTAATTAAAAGGTTACATTGGCTCCGAACGTAAACGAACGGGTAAACGGATAACGCGACAAACCGGATGCGTCACGCTTGGCTTCAGGATCCCATCCGTCGGTAATCTTCGTCGTTTCCCACAAATCGGCACCCGTTACATACAAGCGTACCGACTGCAAGCATTTGGCTTTCTTCAACAACTTCGAATCGAAAGTATAACCCAAGGTCACATTCTTCAAGCGGAGGTAACGGCCGTCTTGAGCCGTCAGCGAAGATGCCTGATAGTTATAATTGTTGATGTTCGAATCGTTCGTATAAGGCGCATAGTACGCATCCGGATTCTCCGTACTCCACACATTGCCGATAGAAGCCGTGGTCGTATTGGTATAGTTAGCACGGAAAGGCACGGTGGTATTGTCAATGTCGCGGTACACGAAACGGTTGGCTGCGCCTTGGAAAATCACACTCAAGTCAAACCCTTTCCACGACAGTCCGGCATTGAACGAATAAGAGATTTCGGGCGAGTCGCTGCCTAAATAGATGTAATCTTTTTCGTCCAGCACACCGTCGCCGTTCTCATCGCAATACATGTTGTCACCTACACGCAGGTTGCTGGGCATACCGATGGCATTCGTGTCGTAATACTTGGCAAGATAAGCCGCCAGTTGTTCCTCGTTCTGAATCTTGCCGCCGTAACGCAAACCGAAAATGGAATTCAACGGATAACCTTGTTGGGTCTTGACATAGCCCGACTGAAGCACGGTTGTACCTCCATAATCCGTCAGTTCATTGCGAGCGAACGTCAATGTTCCGCCTACATAGTAGCTCCAATCGCCTATCCGGTCACGCCAAGTAGCCTGGCCTTCGTATCCCCAGCCCTTGAACTTGCCTCCGTTGGTAGTAGGTGCCTTGTCACCCAATACTGCCGGATAAGAGATTTCCACCAACATATCATCGTTCTTCTTCAAGAACGCTTCCACCGTACCGCTCAGCTTGCCGTTGAGGAATCCGAAATCTACAGCCAAGTTGAAATTCTTGATACGCTCCCAATGACGAGTGGTTGATACCAACTTACCATCGGTAGCGATATAAGAGAGCAAGCCCGAACCTACGTAAGCACCGTTCGCCGTATTCATGTTATATAACTGCACACCGTCGTAGTTTCCGATACCGCTTTGGTTACCCATCTCGGCGTAAGAAGCACGGAGTTTCAATTCGCTTAGCCAATCCACGTCTTCCATAAAGGCTTCTTGCTTGATGCGCCAACCTGCAGATACGCCGTAGAAAGCTGCCCAACGGTTAGCTGGCTGAAACTTGGAAGAACCGTCGTAACGTCCATTCACTTCCAACAAGTAACGGTCATCGTAATTGTAATTGAAACGGCCGTAGAAAGAAAGGAAGGCGTTTTGATATTTATCAGTTTTCTCGCTATTGGCACCATTCAGCGTCACATCGCCTGAACCATTTACGATATCCAATCCAGTTTGAATATTTTCCACTTTCACGCCCCAAGTCTTATAATCGTTGAACTCGTACTGTCCACCAAGAGTCAGGCTCAAATCGTGTTTGCCGAACTTCTTATGTCCGTTTAGGTAAGCCGAGAACGAATAGAAATTGGTTTGTGCAGTAGTGGCACGGTAATAGGAAGCATCAGCCGACGGAGTAGTCAACACCGATTTTGTTCCGGTAAAATTATAGTAAGTAACCGAATTGCTCACCACGTCACGGTTTGCCGTACTGTTGTTATAACCCACATTGGCATGTGCCGACAACCAGTCGGTAATATCATAATTCAACGTCTCGCTGATGTTCAACGAAGATACGGAAAGCTTGTTGTCACCGCCTTGCTCGACCTTGGCTACCGGCGAACCCCACGTTCCCCACGCGTATGCCTGACCTTGCATATTAGTCAACGGCAAACCGGGCATCGGAGTTTGGGTAGTCAGTACCGAACCGATATCAGTCGGCGAAACCTGTTCCTGACGGTTGTACGAGATAACGGATTCCAAGCTCAACTTATCGGTCAGCTTCACCGAATTGCTCAGGCGGAAGTTGTAACGCTGGTTGTTGTTGTTTCCGTACTGAAGCGGAGAGCCGTCGTACATATATCCCAACGACAAACGATAGGAAGCCTTTTCGGTACCGCCTGATATGCTCAGGTTATGGTCGGTAGACAACGAATTGCCGAACAAAGACCCCAACCAATCCACCGTGTCATCGAACACGAAGTCGGACACATCGGTAAACGCTGCGTTACCGAACGGATTCGCCGTGTTTTCCAAGTCGATGTACGTTCCTTTGTATTTCTTAGCCAACTGCGCGTAAGTGTACCAGCTGTTCGAAGTGTTGCCGTCATTCTCCAAAGCCGTCATCACACCGTCCGCCCATTGGTCGATGTTCATCAGTTCAGGCATCAGTCCCACCGTCTTCAGCGTAACCGATCCGCTGTATTCTACCCGTGTCTTTCCTTCTTTCCCTTTCTTCGTAGTAATCAACACGACACCCCCTGCAGCACGTGCACCATAGATAGCAGCCGAACCGTCTTTCAGGAAGTTAATAGACTCGATATCGTTCGGATTAATCAAGCGGAGGTCGTTCACACTCGATGACGCTACCCCATCGATGATAATCAAAGGTTCGGTACTGTTTACCGAAACCGAGCCACGCAAGTTCATGCTCCAACTTTCATCGCCCGGAGCGGAAGAAGAACGGGTAATCATCACACCCGGCACCTGACCCTGCAAAGCTTGCAAGGGGCTGGAAAGATTACCTTTCTCGGCAAAAGCCTTGTCATCAACTACCGTAACCGAACCAGTCAGCGATTCCTTCTTCACCGAACCATAACCTACTACGACCACTTCTTCCAACATCTCACTGTCTTCCTTCATCACCACCTTCAACTGCTTCTGGCCATTCAGAGCGATTTCCTGCGTTTTGTAGCCAATGTAGGAAATGACCAACGTTCCTGTAGCGTTCGACAGACTGAACTTACCGTCCAAGTCAGTAATCGTACCGTTTGTCGTACCTTTTATCACAATGCTGGCACCGATAATCGGTTCGCCGTTCGCATCGGTTACGATACCTTCCACAGTGTTCGCCTGCTGCGCCCACTGCACACCTCCCGTCCCGGCAAAAGCCGAGAACGGACTTCCAGCCACAAGGGCTGATGCCATTACGGCAGAGAATAACATTCCCTTTGGGGAGATTCTCATTTCATTCTCCATAAATCAAATTTTTAATTAACAAATTAATTTACTTCTCTCCTTAATCAGATGCATTGGCGGATAAACTCTCGCACTTCCTTCCGGCTGATGAACAAATGGTTCTCTACCGTACGGCGGGAAAGGTTCAATTCTTCTGCAATGTCTTCTGATGACTTACCCTGAAAACGGTTCATCTCATAAACCTTACGTCTCTGTTCCGGAAGCGCGGACACCCGTCGGATTTCCATCCGGCGAAGGTCGTCCGCCACAATCCGGCTCTCAGGCTCCACAGTGCTGACTGGGAGCATATCATATAAATACCTATCGATTTCCTGCCTTTTATAATAACGACGCAGGTAGTCGTTCAACAGATTCCGCACTATCGTAAAAAGGAAATACTTTAAGGTGTCGCGGCAGATCATCATTCGATACTCTAACAATCGTAGAAAAGCATCTTGAGTCAAGTCTTCCGCATCGTTTTGATTCTCGATGCGCCGACTAATATAGAAGAAAACAGACGAACGGTATTCTTCATAATATTCGGTTATCAACCCGTCAGATATTTTAATACGGTTTTCCATGCCATTAGTGTTTTGGTTTAATGATTACACCGCAAAAGTAAGGCAGATATAAGAAAAGCAAAAATTTTTTAAGGGTCAAGCTATCTCAACGGATAGGGTTAGACAAGAGAAATCGTAACGTTCCTATTACCAACGAATTACAAACACGTTACATCGAGTCTCAAATAATTGGATGATACGCTAAAGGCAGCTTTATCCGCATCTTTACTAAACAAAGACGATTCCTACCGGATACAGATGACATAGAAATACCGTTCATCTACCCAATAAATATAATAAGCTTTGCAAATGCAATATAACTGCTACGCCGGTACGATTACTAATCGTATTTTACATGCAGTTATCTTCGGAAAAGATGCTTATCGGCTGAGCTGCTTGATGTATTCGTTCGGAGTAATGCCCGCCACCTTCTTAAAGGAACGGAAGAAAGAGGCACGCGAACTGAAGCCGCACACTTCCGCCAATGCCTCTAAAGTGTATTTGGCATATTGTTCATCAACGACCAGCCGTTTGAACTCTTCCACCCGGTATTCGTTGATGTAATCGTAATAGCTCTTTTTCAAGTATTGGTTAAAGAAATAAGAAAGCGCATGCGAAGTCACTCCCGTCAGTGTTGCCAGGTCGGCTATCTTCAAGTCGGGATTGCGGTAAGGTTTTGCTTTCCGCATGGCGTCTTCCAACGTTTTTTGTATCCGGCGGCACTCTTCCGCGCTTACCTTAGAGGCTTTATACTTTTCTTTTTCCTCTTTCGTTTCTTCTTCCTCGTCGGCAAATAAAGGCATCTCAGCCCCCAATGAACCATCCATGATGCTTTGAAGCACTTCCCGATTATCCGCATCCGGCATAACGTGTTCCAGTACCGGCTGGACGGCTACAGGCAAAGAGCGCAATTTCCTTTTCCGCCATAGATAAAAACCGGTTCCGCCTCCCGCTATCAATATGCCCAAACACAATACCGCATAGAGCCACGCTCTCATCGGCGAACCAATCTGAAGCGCAAGCACGGTTTCGGTATCGGGCAAACCGATGCTCCGCACCCGGAACGTATAATCACCCGAAGGCAAATTATAGAAAGAAACAAACGACTTGCCAATCAACGGATTCCAGTCGTCTTCCGCCCCGTCCAACTTGTATTCATAAAACATATTGGAAGGGTCGGTATAATTCAATGCCGAAAATTGGATGGTCAAACTCGTTTGCGCCTCATCCAAACGCACTTCATCCGGTCGTCCCGTATTCCATACTTCCGAAGCGACCGGTTTCCCGTTTACCCATACATCTGATATCGCCAACTTGTAAGGCGGCTTCTGCAACGCCTTGATTTGACGGGTGTCCAAGTAGACCAAGCCTTTCGAATTACCGAACCAAAGCACGCCTTGCTCATCTTTTACAGGGAAACAATTGATGAAGATGGGGCTGAGAATACCGTCCGTCAGGTTATAAGGCATCACGACATCCTTTTTGTCATACCGGTAAATGCCATTGTTCGTAGTGAGCCACAACCACCCTTCATTATCTTCTATGATAGACATCAACGCCTTGTCCTGAAGCAACGCATGGCTATAGCGGTTAAACCGGCTCATGGAAAGGTCGGATACGAACAATGTTCCCTTTTCGGGCAAAAAATACAAATTATGCCGGGAATCTTCGTACACCACCCTTACTTTTTCTTTATGAATGAACCCTTCGGGGAAGACGTCCGACTTAATGCTTCCGGAAGAAGCGTCCCAAATGCAAAGACCTTTTTCCGTACATATCCAGCCTTTGCGGGAAGAATCGAAGAAGATTTCGTAGATGTTGCCTTCGGGCAGTTTCGAGTTGGCACTGGTGTAATGAGCTTCCTGTTTCCCGCCACGATACCGGAAAAGCCCTGCCGACGTGCCGATCCACAAGTTTCCCTCTGCATCGGCACGAATGCAAAAGATATGCCCTGAAAGAAACGGATTGCGGGTATTCGGGTCAAAATCACTCAACTCCAGCGTTTCCGGATTGAATACATACATACCTCCCCCATAGGTCCCGATGTAATATTTCCCCTCGAAATAACAACTGGAAATAATCATATTGGCACGAAGGCGGTGAAAACTTTGGAATATCTGCTTGCCTTGATTGATAAAATACAATCCGTCACGCGAGCCAATCAGCTTCTCCTCGCCGTGGAAAGCAATGGTACGGACGGGCATATCTTGCGTATCAAATACCGGAAGATATTTATAAGTAGTAAATAACCCGCTTTTGTATAAGGTATAGTCTACCCCCAACTGATAAAAACCAATCCACATCAGCCCGTCACGGTCTACCAGCAACGAATAAACCGAATTGGAACGGATGCTCGACCCGTTTCCGGTCTCGTGACGGAAAGACTTTATCACCTTGCCTTGACTTACCGAAACGATATGCACACCGTTGCCATCGGTGCCTACATAGAGCAAGTCTTTACCGTCGGTGGAAAGCGAAGAAATGACCGAACAACCCACATCTACATAGTTACGGAACTCAGCCGTCCGCATATCGAACGCCACAATGCCTTCGTTCATCGTTCCCGCATACAAAGTATCGCCCACACTCGTCACCGAATAAAGCGGACTGCGGTAAGGATAGGTTTCCACCTTTTTATTTGCAAGCTCCACTTTAACCACGCCCTTGGAAGTAGTCATCCACAAGCGTCCATTGGCGTCTTGATTCAATCCCCGCACTTCATTCCATTGCGAAAACACATTCTTATCGGGCAAGAGATGCTCCAACTTACCCGCCTGATAGATGAACAGGCCTTTCCGCGTACCGATGTACAACGTCTCTTTCCCGTCCGAGAGCAAGCAATATACCGGCGTATCTATCTGGGTCGGGTCTATTGCCACTAACTGGCCGGAAGCCTTATCCAAGCGCAACAAGCCCACATCGGCGCCAACCCATAGTTCGTTTCCTTGCGTTTCGGCAATGGCATACACCCGCTTCAGGTTTTCGCTCTTTCCCTTTATCAGGTAATGCTTCAGCCGGACACCGTCGAACCGTTCGAGCGAAACATTCGTACCGAACCACACAAAGCCTTGCCGGTCTTTGTAGCAAGCGTTCACCACCAAATCGGACAAGCCGTCGGAAACCGACAAGCTACGGAAATTATATGGCACAGGAACACCTGCCGCTTGCAAAACCGCCAGCAGCAGGATACTTATCATCAGTATAGACTTCAGCCGTTCTCTCATCTTCGTTTTCCCGCCCTACATTATTAAACCGAGCAAAAATAAACATATATTTTCATACAAGATAAAATATACATGCTTTTTTCATACAGAAAAAATGGAAAATCTTTCCTCCGGCACAATTTTCCTGAATCCAAAAACAGTTATCTCATTTCGGCATACGGGATCTTATCCATATCGCCGTAATCCAAATTCTCGCCCGCCATACCCCAGATGAACATATAGTTGCTGGTTCCAGCCGCAGCGTGGATAGACCATTCGGGCGACATGATAGCCTGTTCGTTTGCAAGCCATACCAGACGCTCTTCCTGCGGTTCACCCATCAAGTGGCAAATCATATTGCCTGCCGGCACATTGAAATAAAAATAAGCCTCAATGCGGCGGCTGTGTGTGTGCGCCGGCATCGTATTCCATACACTGCCCGGTTTCAACTCAGTCAGCCCCATCTGCAATTGGCACGGCCCCTCCTCCAGCACATTGGTTACAATCAGCTGGTTTATGACACGGTCGTTGCTCTCCTCCAGCTTTCCGGCTGGGAACGAATTGGCTTTCAGCGAACCTTTCCGCCCGTCGATGGTAACCAACTGGGTCTTGTACTCCTTGTGCGCCAAAGCCGAATTAATATAGAACTTGGCGGGATTGCCGGCATCCTTGCTTTTGAACGTCACATTCTTATTGCCGCGCCCTACGTATAAAGCCTCCTTAAAGCTTAATTCATATTCCTTCCCATCAACCGTGACAATGCCTTCACCCCCTATGTTGACAACACCCAATTCACGGTTGAACAAGAAATAAGGAGCCTTCAGCGCATCGAAAGTTTCCAACGCCAATTCTTTCGTCACAGGTACCGCGCCACCAAAAACAAAGCGGTCGTACATAGAGTAAGTCAGGTTTATTTGGTCAGCCACCATCACGTTATCCATCATAAAGCTGCTACGTAACCGTTGTGTGTCGTATGACTTTACGTCTTGCGGATTGCAAGCGGTCTGCATACGCACATTCACTTGGGCATCCGCCGACAGAGCGGCAACACCCATCATCATTGCAATAACTAATTTTTTCATGTCGTCTTATTTTAATGTTTAATCATTCATGTTTTCTTCAGCCGCCTTCTTCTGATACTTAACGATGGCGCGGCGGTTCCACATCATCAGCAGGAAGGTACATACCACCAAGCTTGCCGCCCCTATGTATTTAAAGGAATAGATAAGGTGAAAGATGACCCACGAGAAGACACTCGAAGCAAAATCGAGCGCACCGCCCTCGAACCCGTCAGGAATCTTCAAAGCGCCATCGGGGCTTCCTTTGGCAACCGTCATCGCATAAGCATCATTAGCCGCCTGTGTGAAGTGAGGAGCCAGGTCGGTCACGAAATACAAGCCAACGGTCAACGCCACCAAGCCTATGATGAACGACTTCAATACGTTCCCTTTCGTAATAGGCAGCACCAAAGGGAAGACGTAAAACATACCCGCCAGCGAAGCCAACGGCAGGAATTGGTTGCCGGGCAAAACAACGGCAAGGAGAAGGATGACCGGAATCAACAACAAAGAAACTACCAGCGTGGCAGGATGCCCGATGACCAATGCCGGACTCATACCGATATTCAATCCTACAGCACCCCTGAACTTCTTGGCTATCAGTTCGCGGGTAGCGTCTGATATGGGTTTCAACCCTTCTATAAAGAGCGAGGTGATACGCGGGATCAGTTCCATAACGGCCCCCATCTTTATGCCCAAACTTAATATATAAGGTATCTTGTCCGCCAGTTCTTTCCCATTCCGGCAAGACAATGCCGCGATGGCACACCCTACGATGACACCGAGAAACAACGGCTCGCCCAGCAAGCCGAACTTCTTCTTCATGCCTTCCGCATCGATATTCAGCTTGTTGAAGCCCGGAACCTTATCGAGCACTTTATCGATGGCAATAGCAAAAGGCAGAAACCCCGCACAAAAAGGCTGCGGAATGGAAATGCCCTCCATGCCCGGATAAAAACTTTGAAATTTCTTAGCGGTATAGTCGGCCGCTATCAAAGTGATGATGTAACACACGATAGCGGCAAAGAACCCCCACCAAATGCTTCCGCTGGCAAAATAAACTACAGCTCCGATGAAGGCGAAGTGCCAGTAATTCCATAAGTCGATGTTGACCGTGCGGGTAGTCTTAGTTACCAGCATCAGGACATTGACCCCCAAACACACCGGAATAATGAAAGCGCCTACCGAAGTGTTGTAAGCCACGGCAGCGGCAGCAGGCCATCCCATGTCGAACACTTTAAGCTGAAGCCCGTAAATATCCACCACCCGGCTCAGCGCAGGCCCCAAACTCTCGGTCAATAAAGCGGTCACTACCGACAGGCCTACAAAACCCACGCCCACAAGCAAACCGCTTTTCAACGCTTTGCTGAACTTGATGCCGATACATACGCCTAATGCCGTGAAAATAATAGGCATCATCACCGCTGCCCCCAGGCCGATGATGTAACTGAATACTTGTTCCATACGTTACCTTTCTCTTTCTATAGATTTGAGTTAGGGATACCTAAGCCATGCCTTTGCAGGCTTAAGGCAGCTGGCTATCCTAACCCAAACGGTTTATAATCATGAATCAATGAGCCAACCGCTGATTCCAAATGCTTAATTGTTTATTACAAAGATTTCCCGTCTACCGATACCACACACGGGCGGGAAGCGGTGTAATGCCAACCGTCCGCGTCCTTGACCAACAAAACATCGGCGGGTCCTTCCGACTGAATGCGGATGTTTCCCGTTTCCAGCAAAGTGCCTCCACCCATGAATGCCATTATCACCTCGCCCGCTTTCTCCCGGCTTAGCGCATACGTGGCTTTGGCAGATAAACCTTCCGCCGAACATTGCGCGTCCGATTGGTCGGACGAAAGGATAAGGTCGATAGCCCCATCCGTCAGCTCCACCTTGATGCCTGCATGGCTTCCTTCCTTATCGGCGGAAACCTGCGGGAAGGATACAGACCTGATGCGGGAAGGAGCACTTTTTGCCGTATGAGGCTCGAAGACCGAAACGAACGGACGGTTCCACGCTTCCCCCTGCTGGCGGGCTATGAAAGTCAGCGTAGGCTGGCCGGCTATCGCGTAGGGCATCTGCTTGATGCGGCTCAAGCCTTCGGTCATCGGGCTAAGGGCAGAAAACACCTTGCGGTCCGGCTCTCCCTTCATCCACATCGACATCGTGATATGGTCGCTATCGGGCATTTGGATCGTGAAGTCCGCCTTGATGTCCTTGGCGGTTTCCGTACCGCGCTGGTCATATATATAGGAGTAGGCATACAAATGCGCTCCGGCAAACGCCAATTCCTGCGTAGGTTGCAAATCGAGCTTGCTCCCGTCCGAAGCGTCCAATGCCATCGTCTGACCCAAATTGTGATAGAAATAATCGTGCATCTTGTCACCTCCCTCTATCTTCCGGCTACGGAACACATCGACGTAATAGCCCGTAGAATCACCGGTATTGACGATACTTACCAAACGGGTCTGGTCGGCATAGGTCTCGGGCTCGCGGAAATAGACATTGCTATAACTCACCGGCTGGTAACCCACCTTTGCCCCTGAGGCGGGATAAAGGTCCAGCAAGCGGAAAGCATGGTTGCTCTTCATCATGGGATACGACGAGATGCCGTCCACGCATACCGTGTTGTGAGAAGGGAACTGGCTATAATACTCCAAGTAATCCAATCCTTGATAAAGCGTCTTCCCGATTCCGGCATCGGGGCCCAACACATAGCCTTTGCCATACAATTCCAGGCTGATGCCGTTGGCGTGGGCATGGTTTCCCTCGCTTGCGTTCACCGATGCCATCAGGCTATGTTCCGGATGCATCCCGTTGCGTTGCACCAGCCAGCTGACATTGGGCGCATAAAACGTAGGAGTCACATAATCGTCTATCTTCCCTGCTTTCACAGACTTGTCTAACTCTAAAGGCTTGTCGGCAAAAAAGGAAGTGACGGCTACGGGCATCCGAGAGACGCCTTTCTGTGTTTCTCCTGCCGACGGGTCGAACAAGCGGAGCATTGCCGTAAACTTCTCTTCCTCGGCTTCCTTGCCGTATAGTTGGGCATTATAAATAAGGTAACGGAACACATCGGTGCGCAATGCCCCGGGATGGGTATCGCCCCATCCGCAAAGCATCCGGTTGGGGAACAGGTATTGAGGCAAGGCTTCCACGGCTTTCGGGATGACCGGTATCTGCTTGGTCAAATCCATCTTCAAGTTACGGTCGAACAGATTGGCGAACGACACATAATCGCCCACTACGTTCATGCTATACCCCGGACATTCCGCCCAAATCCCCGTATCGGAATCGAAGCCGTAATCCGCCAATTGCTTCAATGACCACTGGCGGAGGGAAGATTGGTTCACCACATAGTCGATGTAATACTCCCTCCCCTTCCGGTCTGGATAAGCGGCATCGTCTTCCAATATCATTGCTACGTTCATGATGAAACGTGCCTGAATCAAGTTCCAATTATTATGAGGCACACCGTTGGCGATAATGTTCTCTATCCATTTCTTGAATGCCGCGGCGTAAACCGGCATCTTTTCGGGACGGGATTGCTTCAGGTAATCATAAAGGAAATCATACAAGGGGACTAATTCATTCAAGATGTCTTCGTGGATGACCTCGAACGAAGTCATGCCGACCAATGTCTGCTGGTGCCCGTTGTTCAAGTCCACCGGCACGTTCCGGTAATAAATCCCCGTCATATACGTATCGAACACCGATGCCGCCATGCGGGCGTATTTCTCCTCGCCGGTCAGCCACCACAAGAAGGCGGCATCGCGTGCATAGCCCATTATCTCCCGGTTGATGCTCTCTATCATCCGCCCTGTCTTGCCGATGCTCACCCATTCGTAGGGATTGCCTTCCAAAGCCGAATTTGCCAGATACATCCCCTTCGGGTCTTCCTGATAGGGCTGCAATTCCTCTAACTTCGGGCGGCGGTAATTGGTGGCATGGCTCCGTGCGCCGGTAAACACCACCGTAGGAGCCGGAGCGGCTTCACCTCCCGCGTGGCCGTACACCTCTCCTTTTATATATACCTCCGTAGCACGGGTGTTCCAATACATCTGCAGGCGCGAAGACAGCCAGTCTTCGCCCCGGTCGGCATAGCGGCCGGTGCGTTGTCTCAATTTATCGAACACGTCTCGTGCCCACGCTTCTTCCTTTATCAATCTTAATGTCTCTTGCTTGCCGCCGGCATTCGTCAAGTATCGGGGATGCCCTTGCGGCAAGCCTTCCGCCCGTCCCATAGCCGGCAAGGCGATGCTTGCCCACAACAGAGACATCAGTAAACATTTTATTTTCATGGTTTCATTCGTTTGTTTACCCGAAGATACGAACGAAACACATTATTCACTCAATGGGAACCACAATTTTCCGTATTCATTCATTTTTTACCGCCGGTACACCGCCTCAACTCCGACTCTCCGGGTATCGGCCCCCATCGGCGGATTCTGCTTATATACGCCTATCTGCACTTCGGCCAAAGCCGGGAAATCGTGAAGAAGCCTTCGGGCGATGCGGTAAGCCACGTGCTCCAATAGCTTGGAAGGAATCTCCATTTCCGCCTTTACCCGGCGGAACACTTCCGCGTAATTGAGCGTGCCTTCCAATTCGTCCGTCTCCGCGGCACGAGAGAAATCCGTAGCAAGGCGCAGGTCTACGGCAAATTCCGCGCCCACCTTCGTTTCTTGGGGCAGGACGCCGTGGCGGGCATAAAATCTTAATCCGTCCAGACGGATATACATCTGAGTAGGTTTCATTTTCCAGGTGTCTTCATTTACCGAACGCGGGCGTTATCAATGAGAATTGCTTATCAAAAAACAGATCGTCATTCCGAGCGTAGCGAAGAAACAACGTTCGACGAAGCCAATCTCGTGTGCATTAGCTTGTGTTTCCGGGACCCTTCACTACGTTCAGGATGACAAATGAAAGCCGAAAGCCTATTTCTATTTGAGGCAGCCTCGTTTTTATTATCTCTTACCCGCAACGCGAAGAGCCGCACGTCTTGCATATCAGGCAGCCTTCCTGGTAAACCAGCGTCTCATTGCCGCAATTCGGGCATTTCACGCCCTTGGCTTCGGTTCCGTCCACCACATATTTCTTCAGCGCGCGCGACACGCCGTTCTTCCACGTATTGATGTTCTCGCTATCCAGCTGGAGCGAATTGACCAGCTTGATTACCTGCTCAATCGGCATCCGGTAGCGCAGCACGCCCGATATCAGCTTCGCGTAGTTCCAGTATTCCTTATTGAAACGCTCCGACAAGCCTTCGATGGTCATCTTATACCCCCGCTTGTTCTCGAACTGGAAATCGTAACGTTTCACCCCGTTCTCGTCATAGTTCTTGATGATGCGCCCCCGGGTCACCGACTTCGGAAGCACGATGCCTTCATCATCGTCTTGCAGGCCGGTGAATATCTCGTACGGATACCCGTCGAGCAACCCGACGAACGCCACCCACTTGTCCTTGTTGTTCTGGAAACGCACCACGTCGGCTTCGAGCACGCGCGGGCGGACTTCCACCACTTGAGGCGGCTTGCAACGGCACTCCTCCTCTTTCTTGCCGTCTTTCTTCTTGGCAGAGAGCAGCACGCCCGCACGCGAGCCGTCGCGGTACACCGTACAGCCCTTGCAGCCCGAACGCCATGCCTCTACGTACAGGCGGTTCACCAAGTCCTCGTCCACGTTGTTCGGCAGGTTGATGGTCACGCTGATCGAATGGTCCACCCACTTCTGGATGCGCCCCTGCATCTTCACCTTCATCAGCCAGTCTACATCGTTCGAAGTGGCTTTATAGTAAGGCGATTCCGCCACCAGGTTGTCAATCTCTTCTTGCGTGTAATGCTTGCCGGGGTCGTAACCCTTCGCCTTCATCCACGTCAGGAACTTATGGTGGAACACCAAGTATTCCTCGAAAGCGTCGCCCGTCTCGTCCACGAAGTCGATACGCACGTTCTCGTCGTTCGGGTTCACCTTGCGGCGGCGCTTGTACACCGGCATGAATACCGGCTCGATGCCCGACGTGGTCTGCGTCATCAGGCTGGTAGTGCCCGTAGGGGCGATGGTCAGGCAAGCGATGTTGCGCCGGCCGTACTTGCGCATTTCCTCATACAGCTCCGGGTCGGCTTCACGCAAGCGGCCGATGAACGGGTTGTCTTGCTCACGCTCCGCATTGTAGATTTCGAACGCGCCCCGTTCTTTCGCCATATTGACCGAAGAACGGTACGCCTCCAGCGCGATGGTCTTCTGCACCCGCTCGGCAAACTCGGTGGCTTCTTCCGTCCCGTAACGCAACCCCATGGCAGCCAGCATGTCGCCCTCGGCGGTGATGCCCACACCGGTGCGGCGCCCCATGCCCGACTTGCGGTAAATCTTCTCCCACAAGTGGCGTTCCGTCCCCTTCACTTCCCCGCTTTCGGGGTCGGAATCAATCTTCTCCATGATTTTCTCGATTTTCTCCAGCTCCAGGTCGATGATGTCGTCCATGATCCGCTGGGCAAGCCCGACATGCTTCTTGAACAGGCCGAAATCGAAATACGCTTCGGGCGTAAACGGATTGACCACGTATGAATACAGGTTGATGGCAAGCAGGCGGCACGAATCGTACGGGCACAACGGAATCTCGCCGCACGGGTTGGTAGACACGGTGCGGAAACCCAAGTCGGCATAACAATCGGGCACCGACTCGCGGATAATCGTATCCCAGAACAGCACGCCCGGCTCTGCCGACTTCCACGCGTTGTGCACAATCTTCTTCCACAACGCCGGAGCGTCTATCTCCTTCTTCACCTGCGGGTTTTCGGAGTCCACCGGGAACTGCTGCGTGTACGGACGGCCCTCCACGGCAGCCTGCATAAATTCGTCGTCTATCTTCACCGACACGTTGGCTCCGGTCACCTTCCCTTCGGTCATCTTGGCGTCGATGAACGCTTCCGAGTCGGGATGCTTGATAGACACCGTCATCATCAGCGCGCCGCGCCGCCCGTCCTGGGCCACCTCACGCGTGGAGTTGGAGTAACGCTCCATAAAGGGCACCAAGCCTGTGGAAGTCAACGCCGAGTTCTTCACCGGCGAGCCTTTCGGACGGATGTGCGACAAGTCATGGCCTACCCCGCCGCGGCGCTTCATCAGCTGCACCTGCTCTTCGTCGATGCGGATGATGGCGCCATACGAATCGGCAGCCCCGTCCAGCCCGATCACAAAACAGTTGGACAAGGACGCAACCTGATAATTATTCCCGATGCCCGTCATCGGACTTCCCTGCGGAATGATGTACTTGAAATGGTCGAACAGGCCGAACAACTCCCGCGCGCTCAATCCGTTCGGATACTTGGCTTCGATGCGAGCCACTTCGTTTGCGATACGCCAATGCATGTCTTCCGGAGACTTCTCGTAAATATTGCCGAAAGAATCCTTCACGGCATACTTGTTCACCCACACGCGGGCGGCAAGCTCGTCTCCATTGAAATAATCCAACGAGGCATTATACGCTTCGTCGTAACTGTACGTTTGATTTTCCACGATAAATGACTATTTTTTGATTAAAACCTTTAGCTGTCCATAAGGCGGTACAAAGCTAAAGATGTTTTTCCAATCCGCAAAACAAAAAAATAAAGTTTTCCGAAACAAAATCACAACACACTGGCATACAGAATCTTATTAACATCCAAACATTCCGGAAGTTTTCTTTTTTGGAAACCCTGCTTTTTAACATAGCTTATATTATGGCACACAGAAGGCACAGAGGGACACCGGTTTATTTGCCCCGCCGGACTTGCAATCCGGCGGAAGCGGCAAAAAGCGATAAGGGTCAGAAACTGGGCGGATAGTGTCATAGCATTAGTTTTTAGTTTACCCTACAAAGGTAGGGGAAATTTTTGAATTATGCAATACCCTGAGGCGCCGGTTTGCGCGGCGCGGCGCAACTGTCTTTGTTTCGCGCATGCAACTGCATGGCATGATCCATGCATATATATTCTTTACGGCTCGCAGAAACGCTCCGCTTCCGCCGGTTACGGTGACAATAACAATATAACAATTACCGAAAAACAAAAGAAAAGAACGAAAAATTATTTATGCAGCAACAAGGCGATCATTCGTTTTACAATCAGCATATTACAAGCATCCATACAAAACGCGCCCGCCATCCGTTAACAGATTTTCACGTCCGCCCGTTTCAAATCCATTGCCGGACGGAAAGAATAACGTATCTTTGCGCAAACAAAAAAACACATCGGATTATGGATTCTATCAAAAACAGACGTACGATACGCAAATATAAGCAAGACGACGTGCCCGCCGGCCTGCTGAACGGATTATTGGAAGAAGCGTTCCGCGCCCCGACCATGGGCAACATGCAACTGTATAGTGTCATCATCACCCGCGACAAGGCGATGAAGGAACGCTTGGCTCCGGCACATTTCCACCAGCCCATGCTGCTGGAAGCTCCGGTGGCGCTGACCTTCTGCGCCGACTTCAACCGCTTCAGCAAATGGTGCCGCCAGCGGAAAGCCGAGCCGGGCTACGACAACCTGCTCTCGTTTATGAACGCAAGCATCGACGCCCTCCTGCTGACGCAGAACTTCTGCACCCTTGCCGAAGCCGCCGGGCTGGGCACCTGCTTCCTGGGCACCACGATTTACAACCCCGACCAAATCATCGAAGCCTTGAACCTGCCCGAACGGGTCATCCCGCTGGCCACCATCACCGTGGGCTACCCCGACGAATGCCCGCCCCAGCCGGACCGCCTGCCCTTGGAAGGAATCGTCCACGAAGAGCGATACCACGACTATTCGCCCGAGGACATCGACCGCATCTACGCCTGCAAGGAGTCGCTCCCGGAGAACAAGCATTTCGTGGAAATCAACCATACGGAGACGCTGGCGCAGATATTCACCGACATCCGCTATACGAAGGAGGGGAACGAAGCCATGACCCAAGTGCTGAAAGAAACGCTCCGCAAGCAAAAGTTCGATGAATGAAGGAAGGAAATGAAGAATGAAGGGCCCTTCATTCTTCATTTCCTTCCTTCATTCATCGAACTTTTGCTTGCGGAGCGTTTCTTTCAGCACTTGGG
>CASFRN010000112.1 GCA_949296855.1 uncultured Bacteroides sp.
TACTCGCCGCCCGTAGGATTGTCGAGCAATCCCAAGATGTTCAGCAACGTAGACTTGCCACATCCCGAAGGCCCCATAATGGCGACAAATTCGCCTTCCTTCACTTCAATGCTTACATTGTTCAAAGCCCAGGTCTCCACTTCATCGGTGCGGAAAACCTTCTGTAAATTTACTGTCTTAATCATATTCTTGTTTCTTTTTGTTTATCTAATAGTCTATTCATTTCACCACACGAATCCCGTTTATCTGCCATGCCCCTTCTCCGTTACCTTCCGTAAAGTCGAATGTCTTGGCGGAAGCAGGTAGTGGAGCGAAATACAACGTGAAATCCGCCTCACCGCTTTCAGGCATATAAAACTGTTCACCTAACGATAAGCCTTCTGTACGGAGCACCGGACATTTTGTACCGTCATCTGCAACCAAATGAGTTTCCTTAGCCAACTGAATCCAATACTTAGGAATGTAATAAGCATGTATCCTTAAAATGGTGGCAGAATCTGTCCGCTCCACTTGCGTTATCTGCAAGGCATCAGCGTTCGAACTTTCATACGTAGGATAATCCACCATCGGATTGCCGTTGTGTGTGCCGTAAACCGTTTGATGTTGCGGACGCATCCAGCGGCGAAGTTGATCCTTCAACAAACCCGGTCCATACCCTACCCAGCTTTTCAAGATATGTCCGTCGGGAGCTATCAATACGAAATGCGGAATACCGTTCACTCCGTAACGGGCAGCGATACCATTCCGCCTTTGCAAGTCGTTCCAATTATTCCATGCCAACGGATGATCCTTCACCGAAGCCTTCCATCCTTTTTCGGTCTCTACGCTCAAGCTGACTACTTCCAAACTGTCTTTATGCAATCTGCTGATTTCTTTCAGTTCCGGTTGCGACTGAATGCAAGGACCACATCCCCTGCTCCAGAAGTCGAGCAAGATGTATTTCCCCCTGAAATCGCTCAAGTGATGCACCTTGCCCTGCAAGTCGTACAAATCTCCATCGGCTGCCATTTCCCCATCTTTCACCACTACAGGTGGATAGAGTGCCGCATAAACCGACTTCCCTTCCTCGGTGTTTTTCCATTCGTCCGGTAAACTTTCGTAAAGTGCTTTCACCTCATCCCGATACAGGAACTTTTTGTCATACTTCAGCGACATTCCTAATCCGTCCAAGGCATCCATCCATACCTTATTCACCGCCGACTGCTTCATCAGGCGGATATTGTTCACCATTACACACCGTTGCAAGCTGTCTTGCTCATCTTGCATCTGTTTTAACTTAGTTATTATCGAATCCCGTTGCTCTCCCGAAGCATTTTGCAAAGTCTGACCCAAAACGATACTTTCCAACGTGGATTGCTGATAAACATTCGATTCCTTTCGGGAAGCATCAACCAATTGCTGTTGGAACCGCTGGCATTCCGACCCTCCTTCCACACGCCACGTCTGAAGCAACTCATTCTCTCCTCTTACTTTCAAGTGTGTATCCGGCCCTATCCACAAACTAAGCCACACGGGAGGCAGTTTCCCATAGTCTGTCGCCATTACATCATACTCTTCCACTTCGTTGCTTGTGGTCATGCCTTCGAAGAAAAAACGCCCGTTCCGCAACGTATCTACCGCAACTTCCGTAAATACGTCTCCTTCCTTTTTATACAGACCTAATGCCGTTCCTTCGTCTACACCCGATACAGTTCCTTCGACTGTAAATCTTCCTTGCGCCTGTGCTGCCAAAGCTCCGGTCAACATACAAGCTAAAATCAGTTTTCTCATCTTTATTAAACGTCAATTAAATAGTTATCATTCACTTTTTATCTCTTCCGCCGGATTGACCTTCGCTATGCGGATAATGCGGAATGCAATGGTCAATGCCGTGACCAAAGATACAAACAACAATACACTTATCCAAAACCCAACCCCATAATGGAAAAAGATGCTGTACATCTGTTTCCAATAGCCCATGACCCCATAAAGCAACGGGAAAGCCAACAATGCCGTCACCCCGCCTATACCCATATAAGTGCGGGCAAAAAGCCACATAATCTGTTTCAGGCTTGCTCCATTTACCTTGCGGATAGCCATTTCCTTACGCCTCCGCTCCGTATCGAGCGTAATGGCGGCATAAACTCCTAAAAGCGTAATGATGACACAGACTACAGCCAGAAAAAGGATGATGCCTTTCAACGCATTTTCTATGTCTTGCTCCAGCTCAATGTCTTTCAGGAATGTAGAAAGACGTGGCTTTATGGTAGGAGGCAGAGTTTCCTCCAAGAGCCCGTTGATATAACGGTACACTTCATCTGCCTTCCCTTCGTGACACTTCACATAACAATGCCCTACATATTGCCTGAAATCAGAAAACATAAACACACATCCTTTATAATATCCCGGAGCCGTCCCTACGCGGTAAGCATTCGCTACAAACGGCGTACTGACGCCGGTCACCTTATATGCTTTGCTATAATCATAAAACAGGGCACCTAAAGGAACAACCCCGTCCTGTTCCGACAAATCTTGGGCAAAACGCTGGTCTATCACCATCCCGTCTTTTTCGCCAAACACTTCCCCCTGCACAATGGGGATATGCATGAACTGGAAAAAGTTACGGGGTACGGACAAGATATCCACACCGTATTCTTTCTTGTCGGATTGTGAAGCAGGCTGCGAGAAAAGCACATTCCCCGACACTCCGTTTGTATAAGCGACATCCGCCAACAGGCAATCTTCCACTCCGGCGTGCCGCTTGATGCGCTCCACCAAAGCAAGCTTATCGGCTTGCTGCATAAACGGATAATCCAAAGGAAGGCTGATTATCCTGCCTTTCTCTTGCCGGGTCAACGTTCCGAAAAGCGCAGATGTAGTCTTATCCGCCTGCAAATAAAGTGCCATCGCCAACGTGACAAATATCCAACAGACGAAGTACTGCACCCCCAACATCAGTGTGCGCATACGGTGTTTGCTTCGTCCGACACCTGTCCCGCGAATACCAGTCTGTACCGAAACCCTTCGTGTCCGCGTTACGGTAAACAGACACACCCAAAAACTACAAGCCAATACTCCCAACAGATATTGGGCACATTGGTATTGCAAGAGTAAAGGATTGATTGTAACCTTCAGGTCTTGTATGGCAATATGCAATACCGGGGCAAGCAACTCTATCATCACAAAGACCAATAAAAAAGCTATCAGCAGCGTAAGCCCCGCCTGAATGAAGAGCTGTCCCAATAAATGTGCACCGTTTCCTCCGAAAACCCGCCGCAAGCTATACTCACGGCTACGGTTCAGGAAAGTGCCCACTTGAAAATAAAAGAAATTAAGCAAACCTACCAAAAGCACCAGAATGCCGATGACCGATGTAATCCGCACAATCCATTTTGTGCCTCCATACGTCCAATAAGCATGTCCCAATGGAGATACGTGTATGTCGTATTCCGTATCGAACAACAGCTGCTTTATTCCTCTTTGATGAATGTCCTCCTCCAATTGGGTTCTGTCCGCTCTTCCTTCTTTCAGTAAAGCATACCCCATACCTCCCGTCACGTCCTCACCTTTCCACTGTAACCTCCCGGCAGTATCGTTCAGCACAAGAAGGGCGATAGGGTCTAAATACGCAAAACTATTGTTGAGCGGGATGTCCGCCATTACCGCCTGAACGGTATAACCAATGTCTTTTTGCCGATAAGAGTTGCTTAATCTCTGCAAACGCTTGCCGATGGCTTCCGACAAATCGTCTCCATAAATACGGCGTGCCACGCTCTCGGACAAGATAACGGCATTGGGCGTCCGCGTAGCCGCTTGCCACGACCCTGCCCGTATCTCCAACCCGAACACTTGCCGGAAACAAGTATCCACCTCCATACACAGAAGCGGGTCGAAAGGTGACATCTCGTCCGGTTCCACCTCAATCTGAAAAGTATGTTCACGAGGATAAGCCAAATAAGTAAATGTTTCCACTTCCTGCCACGTCAAGGCACGAAGCTTGTCTATCGTCTCCGTCGGGATACCCGAAACATCCCCGTCCGGGTTTTTCAATGTAATCTCGGCAATCCGTTCTTTATGCTCGAAACATTGGTCGGTGGACAAGATGAGCCGGCTAATATACAGACAGATAGCAAAGCACAACAGGCATACCGCCAAACCGATGATACTAACGGCATTCTGCACCTTATATTTCATCAGGTTACGCCAAGCTATTTTCAAGTAATGTATAATCATAAGCTACACTTTTTTATCCCTTTATTTGTTTTCCTTTATCACTTCCGCCGGATTCTGCCGCACGGCTTTCCATACACGCGAGCCGATGCTCAGGCAGACGATTACACCCATACCTATATAAATAAGGAAGTAAATCCATGCGCTGACAGTAGTCTGCTCCACATATTGCTCCAACCAATGCCTCATCACCGCATAGCCCACCATAAACGCCACTACAGCCGAAAGTGTGAGCAAGCCTAAGTATTCCTTGGCGAAGATAAACAATATATCCCTGACCGTTGCACCGTTTATCTTCCGGATGGCTATCTCTTTCCGCCGCTGCTGGCAGGTGAGCGTCACCAAGGAAAATATGCCGAAGACGGAAACCGACATACAGACCACGGAAACGAAAACCAACAGTTTCAACAATGCATATTCAGACTCCAGATACTTGTCATATTCATCGGCTATGTTTACAAAACCATACTTCACATCGGGATATTCCTTTTCCATCAATCGGGTAACCGCCTGATGCAGTTCCTCCCATTTTCCTTCTTGGAATCTTACCGCCAAGTTGTTCATCTTCCCTACCGAAAACGAAACTCCATCCGCACCGACAATTGCCATGGGACTTACCGGAACCGTAGGAGGCGTTGTATGAAAATCTTTCACTACACCGACAATCGTGCGTATACCTATTACCCCGCCTTCCACCTTTTTACCCAACGGTTCGTGCATCCCCAATGCCTTGACCATGGCTTCATTGATAACTATCTTATCATTTTCCCCTTGCTTCGGAATTCGACCTTGCACAAGCCGTATGCCATAAAAACGCAGGAAGTCCTCGCCTTCAAAGAATATCCGCATATCTACAGGCTGGTCTTCCTCTTTCTTTCCATCCCATTCGCCTACGCGCAACCCAATCTGTACGCCCTTCAATGGCAATAAAAGGAAATGGTCTTTAAAAGATTCCTGCACAACGGGCAATTGCTCTATCTCCTTCACAATGCTTTCGAACGGTTCTTCGGGATAAACATAAGAAAGAACCGCTAAATTCTCCCGGTTCCATCCGATATCCGTATGGCGCAAATAAACAACCTGCTTCAAAAGCACCGTCAAGCAAAACACAAACAAAATACCAATCGTAAGCTGGAAAAACACACTCACTTTACGGAAAAGATTCCGTCCGCCGGAACGTCTTGCCGACTTATAGCGGATAAACGGGATAAGGCAAAGCACGGAAACCAGCGTCAACCCGATGAAATAAAGCAAGGCATGAGCATATACATCTCCTTCTACTGATGACAACTTGCGGAAGGCAGGAAGCAAGAGTTCTATCAGCACCATGCCTATCAGTCCCACAAGCAACAGAAGCAACAGGTATTCCACCGCAAACAACAGATACAGACGGAAACGCGAAGAGCCACATGCCATCCGAAGTTCAATCTCCCTGCCACGCATCCGCATACGGCTGACAAAAAGTGCCAAATAATTGAACAACGAAGAAAGTATGACTAACGCTCCTACTGCGGAAAACAGCACCAGGTAATGCAGTTCCAACCCCCTCTCTTCATTAAACGAAGCATACCGGTATCCGGACAGCGATACAAACAAAAGTTTATCCAAAAGAGAAGCGGCACGCTCGTCTGAACTTCGGTCGGCATATTCCGCCACTTTCTTTTGAAACGATGCTATCGTCTCGCCACTGCGTAGCTTGATTAAGACATCCAAACTGCAATCACTCCAATTTTCATAATAAGGAGTCCAATCCCTGCCTTTCCATACCCCATACGACAGACTGCTGTGCGTACCCACTCCACTAACTAACGCACACACCGTATAGATTTTCTCTTCTATTTCAATCTCTTTCCCCAACACATCTTGCGTATCAAACAACTGCATCGCAAAATCAGGTGTCAAAGCCGCCTTGTCTTCAGCGTGAAGAAAGTCCAAACTTCCCGACAAAACCGATATGCCGAATAAGTTCATAAAACAAGAGTCCGCACAAAGCGTATGCGTTTCTACAGTCTCCCCTTCCTGCACACCGACAGGCAATTGCTCTCTATAAAACGCACACGCAGCCTCCACTTCCGGAAACTGTTCCTTCAGCAACGTAGAAACCGGATAAGGAGTTCCTATTCTATATCCCGAAGCGCTCAACGAAGTAGGCTCATAAAGCATATACAACCGGTCGGCACCCCGATGAGAGGTGTCGTAAGTCATCTCATACGAAATCCATAACGTAGATAAAGCGAAACAGACAAAACCTACCGCCAATCCGATAATACAAACAGTATTCTGCACCTTATACTTCATCAGGTTACGCCAAGCGATTTTCAAGTAATGTATAATCATAAGCTATTCTTTTTTATTATCACCACAGATTACACAGATTCATTATAGATTCTGTGCGGTCTGTGATGGATAATTAATTTTCTAAATCTGGGAATTTGTGACGAAAAATCATCCGCTATTCCGCCTTCATCACATCCGCCGGATTGATGCGGGCTGCTTTGTTCACCTGCCACCATAAAGTACCTAAAGAAATCAACGCAACCAATAACAAGGCAATGATGAATATCCACGGGCTTAGCGGAGCCTTCAACACGAAATCTTCGGTATATTTGTAGAGTATCACCCAAGCGAATGGAACAGCCACTGCAAACGATACCAACAACACTTTCAAGTATCTGCCACCCAGCAGCCAATAAAGGTCGTGCAGGCTTGCGCCATTTACCTTACGGATAGCTATCTCGCGGTAACGCCTGCGGATATCGAAGAGCGAGATGCCGAACAAGCCCATGCACGAAATCACAATGGCAATGAAGGCGAACACCGAATAGACCGTAGCAATCTTGCGGTCGTGGGCGTATTGGGCTTTCACCACATCCGAGAGCCAAGCGTATTCCAACTCTTCGGTGCCGTAAATCTCCTTCACCGTCTTGCGGAGGTAGTCCAACAATTCCTTTTCCTTGCCCGGCTGCACGGCGATGGAAAGCTTACCACTATTGATTGACTCTTTTCCAATAACAAATGTAATCGGCTTCACTCCTTCTGTCAACTTACCTAAATAACAATCATTTACCACAGCTACTACCGGCATTAAATCTATACCACCTTTTACCACTTCTCCTCCTTCTTTCATCGATATCCATAAAGGTGACTCCCCTCGGACAAACGCCTCATCACAATGCGTATAGCCGAATACGTTCATTGCCTCCCGACTCAACGCTATCTGATATTCACCATAATTATCTATTGCATCGGGAAGTTTTCCCTCAAGCACTTTCATATCATAGAACTCGAAGAACTTACTGGGTACAAACAACGTTGCCATAGATACGACTTTATCCTCATCATTCACGATTTTCATCTGATATTCAAAATTAAAATCGCTGTACGAATAATGTATCCACGAACTTATATACGGGCATTCGTTCAACGCCTTCGTGATTTTTTCGGTTCGTTCCGTACGTTTCTTTCTCTGTTCCGGAGTATCCGATTGGTAATTCCAGTTCTCCAACTGCACATTCACTTCCAATATGCCTTCTGTACGGAATCCCGGAGGCGTATTTATCAAGAAATTGAAATGACGGTTGAAATAAATGGACAACACGACCAACAATACCGTAAAGACATACTGAATGCCCAAGAAAACCACACGGGAGGCAACCGAATAACGTACTGAGACATTCCGCATCGACTTAACCGGTGAACGATAACCATATTTTAAATAAGGATAAACCGAAGTAAGCAACGGCAACAAAAACAGAACAGAGAGAGACAACCACCCATCGAAAGAGGTATATCCTATGTGTTCTCCTAACAACTGCGCGACAGGCACTGAAGTTATTTCAATCAAAAGCCACGCCACGAAAAGCGAAGTCAAAACCAATAGAAAGTTTTCCAACCAAATCTCTCCTAAAAGCGACAGACGGCTTAATCCCAATACTTTCTTAATGCCATACTCACGCGAACGCTTCATCAGCATCACCATATAGAGATTGACAAAATTCAGGATGCCCACTGCCAACAACAACAATGCTACGCCCGATAAAATAAGTAAGTAAGACTTATCGCCGTGATTCATCAACGAATCTTTCCATACAATGGACTGGTTAAAATAAAGCTGTTTCCAACGGACGAACTCATTTCTATGCAGCCCGGCATATTTTGTCTCACGATAAATATTACTCACCTTGTTTATTGCCTCCAAATCAATGCCGGGCAATACACGAAGCAACTCGATATTCATCCGGCTCCATTCCTGCAAGCTGCGGGAAACAAGCAGGTCGAACTGCCAAGTGGTTTTGCAAGAAGGATTGTCTATCACCCCTTGCACTACGACCGACTTGCCATCGTAAACCAATACCTTCCCTATCGGATTGGCTTTCCCAAACAACTGTTCCGCAAACCTCCGGGTAAGAATAGCCGCATTATCTCCTTCCATTGCTACAGTTCCCGTTACCAACGGATAAGTGAAGAAATGGAAAAAGGTAGAATCCACCGCCAACAGATTCACGTTGTAATTACGGTTTCCATAAACCACATTCGTATGTTCTCGCGGAACAATTCGGCAGCGTTCCGTTATTTGATCGTTACTGATGTAAACCGTATCGGTTATATACATAGTAGAACTCGGAACTACATTTCCATCCATATCCATCAACGGCACCACCACCGTTTCCGCATCCACACAATTGGCGTCTACCGTCAGTTCGCGGTGGATATAACGAATCAGGATGATGCTGCAAGCCAAGCTGAACGCCAGCCCCAGCAAGTTAATTATCGTGTACGAACGGGCACGCATCAGGAAGCGTACCGCCATTCTCAAATAATAAAGTGTTCTCATAAGCTATTTCAGTATCAATTCTTCTGCATCGCCAAAGTTATCATATCCTGTCGTAATGACCCAATCTCCGGGCTGCAAACCTTCGGTAATTTCGTATTGACGGGGATTTTGCCGGCTGATGGTGATGGGCACCTTCACCGCACGGGCGCGGTCGGCATTCAGTTTGAATATCCAGTCGCCTCCCGTCTGCTGATAGAAATTGCCACGTGGGATGACCACTGCCTTTTCAGGCTGACCCAACTCTATCTGCACGCGGAAACTCTTGCCCAAACGTACATTGTCGGGCGTCTCGCCCGTAAAGACCAAATCGACATCGAACGTGCGGTCCTTTACTTCGGGCACCACCTTGCTTACCCGCAACGGATAACGCTTGCCTTGATACGAGACCGAAGCCGGAAGCCCCGTCGTCACACGGTCGATGTAATACTCGCTGAGCGAAGCGTGTATCTTAAACTGGTCCATCACCTTCACCTCGGCTATATTTTCGCCCGAAGCCACTTGCTGACCGGGCGTCACCTTTACGAAACTCAACTGACCGTCGACCGGAGCCCGCACCACCAAGTCTTCCGTGCGCCGCAGGGAGCGTTCCCATTTCTTCCGTTCCCGCTCGCGGTCGTTCAGCAACAATTCCTTGCGGATAACCGTCATCGCCGAATCGCTCTTCAGGCTTTGCAGCTTCAGCCGCGTGGATTCCGTCTTGTAACGATACTCGTCGGCAGACACCTCTAATTGCGCCTTGCTGCGGATGCCCATTTTATACTCTTCCTCTTCCAGCGCGAAACTCTTGCGGATTTTGTTCAACTCGTATTCCGCTTCCAAAGCCTGCTGCTTCAGGGTCAGCGTCTTCTGTTCCATTTCTATCGCCTTTTCCTCGTAAGAGATGCGCTGCTTCTCCCACTCGTCGCGCTGGTCCTCCAGGTCGCGCATCAAGTCGGGGTTGGTCAAAGTCAGAATCGTGTCGCCCCGCTTCATCAGGCTTCCTTCTTCCGCCACGATGCGCTCCACGTTCCCGCTTTCGCGCACATTGACCATCAGCGTCAATATGGGATGCACCACGCCTTCCACATCCACGTATTCCATAAAATCGTCGTTCTTCACTTCGGCTATCTGCACCGACTCGGCATCTATGCGCAGCTTCTGCGGTCCCGAAGCCAATGCTGCCACGTAAACAAGTCCGGCAACCAGCACCGCCCCCGCCGCTATACGGTAGCGATGACGCACATACCAAGGTTTTTTCTCTAATTTTATATCCATGTCTTCAGTTAATAGTTAACAGTTAATAGTGAATAGTTTTTTGCCCGCCTTCCGAAACCCTCGGATAGGGCTTACGGAAAATTTTAAGCATCGTCCGAGGCCTCCGACAGCACTTGCGGAAAATTTTAAGCGCTGTCCAAGGCTCCGACAGCACTTGCGGAAAATTTTAAGCATCGTCCGAGGTCTCCGACAGTACTTACAGAAAATTTTAAGCGCTGTCTGAGGCGTCGACAGCACTTGCGGAAAATTTTAAGTACTGTCGTAGGGCGACGACGGTGCTTACAGAAAATTTTAAGCACCAGTGTAGGGCGACAAAGCATATTCTTCATTCTTATTTCTTCATTCCTCATTCTTAAATTTCCGGCAAACTCTCCGCAAGCGGGCAATTGCGCTCGAAATCGTATTGCGTCAGGCTGCGAAGGCCGTAATAGAGCGTCCAATACGTCTTCATCGCCTCGATGTGGTTCCGCCTTGCCGTATCTTTCTCGGAGATAGCGGCATTCAGGTCGAGGATGGTCGATTTTCCCATCAGATACAATCGGAGAGCCACTTCGTAACGCCTCCGGGCAGTTTCATCGGTCCGTGCAGCCACCTCCACCTGCCGGGCTTGCAAGTTGAACTGGCGCACCATTTTCCGCACGTTCAGTTCGAAATCGTTCATGCCCTGCTCTGCCTGCGTATTGACCAAATCGACGTTCGACTTTGCCACGCGCACTCGTCCGCGCCCGCGTCCCCAGTCAAGAATCGGAATCACTAAGGAAAGGCTGACATATTGCTGGTCGAGCGGGTCGCGCCAAGACTCCTTCAGCTTGTCCGACGTCTGCGACAAGCCGAACTGTAGGTACAAATCGGCTTTCAGCCCACGGTTTGCCCGCGCCTGAGCCAACTGGCTCTTGCTTTCTAACTTCAGTCTGCGGTACATATCCGGTTCGGGGCTATGCAGATACGCCTCTTCCAATGCACGCCCTAAGGGTACTTCGAAACGGGGGACCTGACCGTCCGCAATGACCTCCACTTCCGTTTCCTCACGGATGCCCAAGAACGAACGGAAGGTCAGCATCGCGTCCTCCACCTCTATCCGCGCCTTCATCATGTTGGTTTCCTCGTTCAGCTTGTTCACTTCCAGTTGCAGCATCTCGTTTTCGGTAATGCTGCCTATGTTATACCGCCCGCGGGCATAGCGGTAGAGCGTGTCCGCCGAAGCGTAATTCGACTGCGCGATATCCAGATTCGCCTGTGCGGTAGCCAGTTCGAAAAACAGCTCGCACGTCTTCGAGGCTATCAGTTCCAATGTCTCGGCATACGATTTCTTCGCTTCCCGGAAACGCACCGGCTCGATGCGGCGGTCCCACTTCAAGGAATTATAGCCGAAAAGCGATTGCTGGTAGCCGATGGTCACTGGATTGGTGTTATACGAAGCGATGTGATTTTCCAACTCGTCCATCCGCTGCGAAGAAGTCTGCACGAACAGATTACCTCCCGTAAACCACACGTTTTGGCTGACCTGTATTCCCAAATCTGCAATCAACTGGTTCTGGCGCAAGAACTGTTCCGTTCCGTCGGGCTGCGTCACCCGGTTGATTTGCCTGTTCAGGTAAGGAGAAGAAACCAAGTTCACTTCCGGCAAATAGTTCGCCCGAAAAGAACGGTAACTCCAATACGCTGCCCGATAGGTATGGGCAGCCGCCTGAGCTTCGGGCGAATATGCTTGTGCCACCCGGATAGCTTCGTCCAACGTCAACTTTTCGGCATGTGCAGCCCCAAAGGCAGCGGCAATAACCATCAACAAACAAAATTTTCTCATAAAATACATTTATTACACCCTTGATGAATCAAATTCCGTACCACACAAACAATCACCTGTTTCCTAACCAATTAACCAATCAAGCCACGCTCTATACCTGTGCGCAATCACACAAAAATCGTGCAAAAACGCACATACAGCACACGCTAAAAATGCGTATCTTTGCCCGCAAGACAACAAATACGTATGGAAGAAAAAGGAAAAATACTGATTATAGACGATAACGAAGACGTACTCTTCGCGCTCAACCTGCTGTTAGAGCCTTATATGGAAAAGATAAAGGTAACTACCCAACCGTCGCGCATCGAACATTTCATGACGACTTTCCACCCCGATGTCATCCTGCTCGACATGAACTTCCGGCGCGATGCTATCAGCGGACAAGAAGGCTTCGACTGCCTGAGCCGGATTCTGCAAACCGACCCGCAAGCGGTAGTCGTCTTCATGACCGCCTACGCCGATACCGACAAAGCGGTGAAAGCCATTAAAGAAGGAGCGACCGATTTCGTATCGAAACCTTGGGAGAAAGAAAAACTGCTTGCCACCCTCTCATCGGCACTGAAACTCAGCCGCTCGCGCAAGGAAGTAGGGAAACTGCAAACCCAAATGCTCGCCTTAAAAGCCGACGAGCAATTGCCTGAACTCATCGGCTCCTCTCCTGCCATGCAAAAGGTGAAAGAAACCATTTTCAAACTCTCGGACACCGATGCCAACATCTTGGTCTTGGGCGAAAACGGGACAGGGAAAGACCTCGTGGCACGGATGCTGAAATATTTCTCACCACGCCAAGAAGCTCCTCTCGTCACTATCGACTTGGGAAGCATCCCCGAACAACTCTTCGAAAGCGAACTGTTCGGCTACGAGAAAGGAGCCTTTACCGACGCACGCAAATCGAAACCCGGACGCATGGAAATCGCATCGGGCGGCACACTCTTTCTGGACGAGATAGGCAATCTCACCCTGCCCATGCAAGCCAAACTGCTGACCGCTATCGAAAAACGGCAAATCGTCCGGTTAGGAGCGGTAAATCCTACCCCTATCGACGTGCGGCTGATTTGCGCCACCAATGCCGACCTGCACAAACGAGTAGCGGAAGGCAGTTTCCGCCAAGACTTACTTTACCGTATCAATACCATCGAACTGCGCATTCCCCCACTCAGAGAAAGAGGCGAAGACATCCTGCTATTGGCGGAGCACTTCCTTGCCAAATACAACCGTAAATACCGTAAAGAAGCCAAAGGACTGACACGGGAAGCGAAAAACAAACTGCTGAAATACAACTGGCCCGGCAACGTGCGCGAATTGCAACACACGTTGGAACGCGCCGTGATTCTGAGCGACAGCAACCTCCTTCGCCCCAACGATTTCTTGTTTCCTACCGCTACGACAGGAAGTGAAGAGGAAGAAACGCAAGAACTGAATTTAGAGAAGTTAGAACGCAAAGCTATCGAACAAGCCTTGCGGACAAGCAACGGAAACATCAGCCGAGCGGCAGAACTGTTGGGCATCACCCGCTTCGCCTTATATCGGAAAATGGAAAAATTAGATTTATAAACCATGAGAAACTACGCACTTTCACTCATCATACACGTAGCCGGAATCGTAATGCTCGCCGTAGGGGGCGCATTCGCCGTCACACAAAATCTATGGTTTTGCGCCACAGCATGTGGAACAATCATCATCGGTATCTGTATCAGCCTCTACCGTATACAGACCCGGCAAACTGCCATGATGCAGCGAATCGTGGAATGCATGAAGAATAACGACCTTTCGCAATTGGCTCATGCCCCATTCAAAGACCGCAACATGCAACAATTAGCCGCTGATATGTCGGCTGCTTTAAGAAATATCCACAGCCACTTAGACGAAGAAGAAGCCAAGCACCAATATTATGAAAACCTGCTGAACCAAGTGGACACAGCCGTTATCGTCTGCTATCCCAACGGACAAATCGACTGGATGAACAAAGCGGCACTACAGATGTTGGAAAACCGCAACAGGCTGCCTGAAGAAATTCTTTCAGCATTGAAAAACAAACAAGCTGTCGCACAACTGCCGCATTCGCCTGCTCCAACCGAACTTGCCCTATCCGCCACCCAAATCCAAATAAAAGGAAAGACATACTGGCTGGTCAGCCTGAAGAACATCCACACAGTAGTGGAACATACCGAAATGGAAGCCTGGCGGAAACTCATCCGTGTACTGACCCATGAGATTATGAACTCCATTACCCCCATCATCTCATTAGCCGAAACGTTAAGTGAACGAAGCGAATCCGACACAGACACCCATGCTTCTAAACAAATGAAGCAAGGACTGCAAATCATCCGGCGCAGAAGCAAGAGCCTGCTGGAATTTGTAGAAAACTACCGGAAACTGACCCGCATTGCTCCGCCTGTAAAAACGGATATCCAAGTGAAAGACTTCTTCAAAGACCTGAAACAATTATTCGCCGACCCACGCATCACCTTCAACTGTCCCAATACACCCTTACCTTGGAAAGCCGACAGAGGACAAATGGAACAAGTATTCATCAACTTAATAAAAAACGCGCAAGAAGCCTGCCAAGACAATCCGTCGGCTCTCATCAGCGTATATGCCCACATAGCTGACAAACAATGGAAATTTACCATTACAGACAATGGAGAAGGCATGCTTCCCGAAGTGACCGAACGGATTTTCCTGCCCTTCTTCACCACCAAACCGGAAGGTTCAGGCATCGGACTGGCATTATGCAAACAAATCACCGTATTACACAGCGGGCAAATAACCGTCACCTCAGAACCCGACAAAGGCAGTACGTTTACACTGACTTTTCCAATGTAAACTGTCCCTTCCGTTTAGTCATGCTACCGTATTCGATAGCGTGTTTGGGACAATGGTGGTAACAAGAAAGACACATCGCACAATCCTTTCCCCACAACGGACGTCCTTTCTCTAACCGGATATTCTGCAACGGACAAGCTGTGACACATTTCCCGCACGAAATACAGGCATCGGTCGCATGAAAACCTTTGGCTGAGGTCATGAAACGGTTAAACAACGGGCGGATAAGGTAAGACTTCACCCATGGGAACCCGCCTTCGTTGCAATCTTCTTTTTCTGCATGCCCAGCCACGTAACGGGCTATCTCTTTGATTCTTCCTACAGCCTCACGAAGTTTCTTCTGCTCCTTATCCTTGGGGTCTACATCAAATCCAGGCAAGCACACATAGGTTTCGGGCATAATCACCGAGAAGCCTGCCCGGCATATCCACCCTTTTTCTTGCACAGCGCGCGAAAAAATAGCGGCAGTCTTGCCTGTATCATCGCCACATGTACATACAAAATACACGTATGCTGGCTTTTCTTCGGCTTGCAGCTTGGCAAGAATATCCGTCACCAATACAGGAGGTCCCCACGCATAGACAGGAAAAACAAATCCCAAAGCCTCGCCTGCCTTCAAATCGAATAAGGACGGACGAGCAGCTACATCCAATAAAGCATAGACACGCTCATTCAACAACTTAGCCAAAGAATCTGCTACCCAACGGGAATTGCCTGTGCCGGAAAAATACAACAACATGATAAATAGTTAATAGTGAATAATTAATAATGAATAGTCGGTCTGAAAAAGAACAGAAAAAGGAAGAGCCGTACCCGAGGCGTGACGAAACTCCGATAGACAGGATTTGAGTGCCCACCTCCTTTGTAATCCACCGGCATAAATGCTACCCGAAGGCGTGGCCCGCCATTGGAGGATGAAGCGTGTCTCGGTATTTCATATTATTTGATGAGTTTCCCGATTCTGCAAGTACGGCTCCATTTTTGTATGACAAATATAATACTTTTATCTGAGTCTGCAAAATAATTCCGCACTTTCTTCTTACTTTTTGTTTATTTTATTGCACGGGCACTTAGCAGAGCCTCCCAATAAAAAAGGCACCCCTTTTTACAAGAGATGCCTTTTTGTATTGGATTTCTAATAGCATTAAGCAGCTTTCACTTTATCAACCACAGCTTTGAAAGCTTCGGGATGATTCATAGCTAAGTCTGCCAACACCTTACGGTTGATTTCAATACCTGCTTTGTGCAACGCACCCATCAACTGAGAATAATTCATACCTTCCAAGCGGGCTGCAGCATTGATACGCTGAATCCACAAGCCACGGAAGTTACGTTTTTTGTTCTTACGGTCACGGTATGCATACAACAAACCTTTTTCCCATGTATTCTTGGCAACGGTCCAAACGTTCTTTCTCGCACCAAAATAACCTCTGGTTAACTTTAAAATTTTCTTTCTTTTTGCTCTTGAAGCAACGTGATTTACTGATCTTGGCATAGTTTTAATTCATTTTTGAATGTTAGCGCCGATATTTTCCAACCGGACTTGAAGCTAATGCATTCGGTTAATAATTTTAAATGATAAGTTTACGCTTTTCAGAAGATTAACGCATACAAAGCAATTCTTTTACAGCTGTCAAGTTTGATCCATCAACCAAACCCATCTTGCACAAGTTTCTTTTTTGCTTTTTCGTCTTCTTAGTCAAAATATGACTATGATAAGCGTGCTTTCTTTTAATTTTACCCGTTCCGGTAAGAGCGAATCTTTTTTTAGCACCGGAGTTAGTCTTTACTTTTGGCATCTTGTTTAATTTTTAATTATTATTATTAACTATGGTAACGTACTATACCGGCACGTTACGCATTTTTTTTCTTACTTCTCAGCAACATCCGCTTTCGGAGCTTCATCCTTGGGTGCGGCAGACTTCTTAGGGCTTCCCGGTTTCTTCGGTGACAAAGAGATAGTCATACGCTTCCCTTCAAGAATAGGCATCTGCTCCACTTTCGCATATTCTTCCAAATCATTGGCAAAACGAAGCAGCAACACTTCACCTTGTTCTTTGAAAAGGATGGAACGTCCTTTAAAGAATACATATGCCTTTACCTTGTCGCCTCCCTGCAAAAAGCCGATAGCATGTTTCAACTTAAAGTTGTAATCGTGGTCATCGGTCTGAGGCCCGAACCGAATTTCCTTCACATTGACTTTCACTTGCTTTGCTTTCTGTTCCTTGGCACGTTTCTTCAACTGGTAAAGAAACTTAGAATAATCAATAATTCTACAAACGGGAGGAACAGCATTGGGTGAAATTTCTACTAAATCAGCATCATGTTCTTCTGCCAACCGCAAAGCTTGCGCTATCGGATAAACAGCCGATTCAATATTGTCGCCCACAATACGGACTTCTTTGGCACGAATCTGTTCGTTGATTCGATGTTGCCCTTTCAAATTGTCATTTTTCATTCAAATACTTGTATTCCTTTGTTTGCTTTTAAATTATATATAGTTATTATTGTTATTCATTTGCATACGAGCCAAAAGAGCACTTTGCAAAACGGTGGCAAAGTTACCACTTATTTATCATATTATGAACTTCTTCCGCAATATTTTTTGCAAATTCTTCGATTTTTACCGTTCCTTTATCGCCTTCGCCTTGCTTGCGGACAGAAACTTCGCCGTTTGCGGCTTCTTTTTCACCTACAATCAACATGTAAGGGATGTGTTTCAATTCGGTATCACGAATCTTACGCCCGATTTTCTCGTTACGCTCGTCCACCAAGGCACGGATATCATATTTCTTCAATTCCAGACGAACTTGGTTGGCATAATCGTTGAACTTCTCTGAAATCGGAAGAACCGCTACCTGGTCGGGAGTCAGCCACAACGGGAACTTACCTGCCGTATGCTCAATCAATACCGCTACAAAGCGTTCCATCGAACCAAACGGCGCACGGTGAATCATTACCGGACGGTGTTTCTGGTTATCGGCACCCATGTATTCCAACTGGAAGCGTTCGGGCAAGTTATAGTCTACCTGAATGGTACCCAACTGCCAACGGCGCCCGATAGCGTCTTTTACCATAAAGTCGAGTTTCGGGCCGTAGAAAGCAGCTTCGCCATATTCTACTTTGGCTTTCAATCCTTTTTCCTGGCAAGCCTCTACGATAGCCTGTTCTGCCTTTTCCCAGTTCTCATCGCTACCGATGTATTTCTCGCGGTTCACCTTGTCACGCAAGGAAATCTGCGCTTCGAAGTTCTCAAAATTCATCGACTTGAATACAATCGAGATAATATCCATTACCCGCAAGAACTCATCCTTCACTTGGTCGGGACGGCAGAAGATGTGCGCATCATCCTGCGTAAAGCTACGTACACGAGTCAACCCGTGCAACTCACCGCTCTGCTCGTAACGGCAAACCGTACCGAATTCGGCTATACGCAAAGGCAAGTCGCGGTACGAACGCGGACTGTTACGGTAAATCATACAGTGGTGAGGGCAGTTCATCGGTTTCAGGAAGTATTCTTCTCCTTCTTCCGGTGTATGGATAGGCTGGAACGAATCCTTGCCGTATTTAGCATAGTGACCCGAAGTCACATACAACAATTTATTGCCGATAGGCGGACACATGACTTCCTGATAATCGTAACGTGCCTGAATGCGGCGCAAGAAATCTTGCAGACGGATACGCAATGCAGTACCTTTCGGCAACCACATCGGAAGTCCCTTGCCTACCATGTCCGAGAACATGAACAAGTCCATTTCCTTACCAATCTTGCGGTGGTCGCGCTTCTTGGCTTCTTCCAGCATCACCAGGTATTCATCCAACATTTTTTTCTTCGGGAAAGTAATGCCGTAGATACGGGTCATCTGCTTGCGGTCTTCCTGTCCTCTCCAATAAGCGCCGGCAACCGATAACAGCTTGATGGCCTTGATAGGAGCGGTAGAAGGCAAGTGCGGGCCACGGCACAAGTCGGTAAACGCACCTTGTGTATAAGTGGTGATATGTCCGTCTTCCAATTCTGAAATCAATTCGCACTTGTACGTTTCGCCTCTTTCGCCGAACTTCTTCAACGCGTCTTCCTTCGAAATGCTTTCGCGGATCAACGCCTCCTTACGGGCAGCCAGTTCAACCATCTTCTGTTCGATAGCAGGCAGGTCGCTTTCCTTAATCACTACATCATCTCCCGGGTCTACGTCATAATAGAAACCGTTCTCGATAGCGGGACCGATACCAAACTGGATTCCCGGATAAAGTTCCTGCAAGGCTTCGGCCAACAAGTGTGCACTGGTATGCCAGAAAGCATGTTTGCCTTGTTCATCATCCCATTTATAGAGAACCACACTCGCGTCTTCGTTAATGGGTCTCGTCAAATCAATCGTTTCGCCATTCACGCCACAAGCCAACACGTCTTGCGCCAAACGGGAACTGATACTTTCTGCTATCTGCAGACCAGTAACTCCTTCGTTATACTCGCGAACGGAGCCATCAGGAAAAGTTATCTTAATCATAGTCTTTTATGTTAGTCTTTTTATTGAGTCGCAAAAATAAACAAAACTTTTTAATCAATCAAACGTAGAGACGCAAAAACACAAAGCTTTTGCGTCTCTACGTTGAATTTATACATCACCTAATCCTCTTCTTTCGCTGTAGTGAAACGCTTCAGCACGCTATACGCCGAGAAGATTCCCAACTCGCCCGCCTTGCTCAAGTCTTGCACTCCTTCCTTATTATTACCCAAGAACACATTAGTAAGCCCCCGGTTGTAATACGCATCCGAGAAGCGCGGGTCAAGCTCGATGGCTTTGTTATAATCCACCAACGCCGCCCGGTAATCCTTCATTACGGCATAGATATTACCTCTGTTATAATACGCATATACGAAATCGGGAGCCAACTGGATTACTTTATCCAAATCGTCACGGACTATCGCATAATCCAAGGCACGCACTTGCAATTTCTTGTCTTCCACTTGTTCTATCTCATAACCAGTATCCCGCTTGCGGTATTCTATCTGTTTGTAATGAATCGCCGCACGCATGAAATAAGCCGGGAAAAAAGCCGGGTCTTTCGCTATGCTCCGGTCTAAATCCTCCAGCGCATTATCGAAATCCTGCACCAAATAGAAATCAAGCGCACGGGCAAAATAATGCAAGGCGTTTTCAGGATCGTTCACAATCTTCTCGGTTTCGGTGTCAACCGACGCGAAATGTTGCTTCACCTGCTCTTCCGTAAGCGACGTTTCATTGTTGGTGACCAGCAGTTGATGGGGCAATACACGGCGGTTATTCAAGTCGTCCACGTATTTGGAATAATTGACTTGACGCTTCACCTCCTCTTGCCGCTCGTAATAGCTCAACACGAACATCGGCTGGGGAAGGATGGTGATGTTGCGGTCCTGCACCCGCCCGCGGTAATCGGTCTTATACTTCGAACGCTCCTCCTCGCCATCGGCCACGATGATTTTCCGGTAATTGTTCATATTCTTATCCGATTTCTTACGGGTCTTGTCCGCCGATGCGGTCTGGCGCGAAGCCTTACCGTTCTGCATATCCAGCTGGGCTTGTAATACGACCATCTCGTCTTGGCTTGCCCCTTTCAGGTCGCCCACCTTCTTACGCGCTTCTGACCGGTATTGATACCCCGCCAAGAAATTGGGATATTCTTCCAACACCGAAGTATAATCGCTGATAGCCCCTGCATAATCGCCGGTCTTATCACGGAGCAAGCCCCGGTTGAAGACCGCCATGAGGTTATCCGGCTCTATCTGAAGCACAAAGTCGAAATCTTCAATCGCCCGGTTATCGTCTCCCACTTGGGCACGAAGCAGACCCCGGTTGTAATGCCCGATGAAATTATTCTTGTCAATATCGAGAGCCAAATCGTAATCGCTCATAGCCCCGCGCAAATTGTTCTGATAATAGCGAGCCAACGCACGGTTGATATACAGACCCGCATTGCGCACCGAAAGGCGTATGGCTTCGGTCAAGTCGCTTTCGGCATCGGCATACTTGCTCCGCTGGAGGAAAATCATTCCCCGCGAAGCCCACGTATCGGCATTATAGCGGTCCATTTCGATAGCCCGGTCGGCATCAGACATGGCTTGAATCGTATCTTTTTGCTTGAGGGAAACCTCGGTACGCATCAGATACGCATCGATATAGCGGGGCGCAATCCGTATCAAAGTGTCCAAATCGGCTTTCGCCTCCGCATAATCCTCGTCACGCATCCGCGACAAAGCCAAATTATGCCATAGGCTGGTATTCTCCGGGTCGAATGTCAAGGCTTTCTCGTAATCCTGTATCGCGCCTTTGTAATTCTCTTGCTGGATACGCGCGATGCCTCTCACCTGATACGTGTTGGGCACATACGGATTGCGCTCTATCGACTCCGTACAATCGGCTTCGGCACCTTGAAAGTCGTCCAAGTTGAGTTTCGCCAGTCCCCGATAGAAATAAGGTTCCGCCAGATAAGGCTTGGCATTGATAACCTGATTGAAATATTGGATGGAAAGGACATAGTCCTCAAAATAAAGCGCGTTTTTCCCGATGGTCATCACCCGGTCTGTATTGATTTGAGCACCGGCTATCATCGGGAAAAGCACACCTATATATAATATGTATAGAAACTTTCGGATCATTTGATAGTTTTCACCTTGTAAGAGCACCGAGCCTTGCCTTTCAGCATGGCATTGAGCTTGCCTTTATTCATCTGCTTGCGGAGGGCGGACAGACGGTCGATAAACATCGTCCCTTCCAAATGGTCGAACTCGTGTTGCATGACACGTGCCAAATAGCCCTCTACCCACTCATCGTGCGGATTCATTTCCTCGTCGAGGTAAGTCACATGCACTTTATCGGGACGCTTCACGCTCTCATGAATGCCGGGAAGGCTCAAGCAACCTTCGTCCATCGAAACCAATTCGCCATCCGTTTCAAGGATGTGCGGGTTGATATAAGCACGGCGGAAATCCTTGAACTCAGGAAAATCGTCCGACAATACATCCAGATTAATCACCACCACCCGGATAGGCAAGCCTATCTGAGGAGCCGCAAGCCCTACCCCATCGGCACGGTCCATGGTCTCAAACATGTTCTGAATCAATTCTTTCAAGTTCGGATAATCCGGCGTAATGTCTTTCGCTTCCTCACGGAGCACCGGTTGTCCGTATACGTAAATCGGTAAAATCATAATGTATATTCCTTTATTTATATTTTTTCGACTCCAAATACGATTGCAGAATAATCGTGGCGCTGATTTCGTCTACCAAAGCCTTGTTTTGCCTGTCCTTTTTCTTCAGCCCTCCGGCAAGCATCGCCTGATGTGCCAAGACCGAAGTGAAACGCTCGTCATACAACTCGACCGGCATATCGGGAAGCTTTTTCTTCAACTGGTTCATAAACGGGACGATGCGTTTCATGTTCTCCGAATCCTCGTTATTCATCTGTTTGGGATGTCCGATAATGATACGCTCTACCGCTTCGCGCCGGACATAGTCCAGCACAAAGTCCATCAATTGGGACGTCGGGACGGTGGTAAGCCCGTTCGCGATAATCTGCATCGGGTCGGTCACCGCAATGCCCGTGCGCTTCTTTCCGTAATCTATTGCCAATATTCTGCTCATAATCGGCGCAAAAATACGAATTTATTCTGTATAGTTCTCTATATAAAACTTAAAAAGATAAGCAAGAGCGCATAATTCATCCATAGCATAGGATAAAAAGAGAAGTTATTGCAAGGAGTTAAATGGAGTTATGCCTTCGGCAGGAGTTAAAGGACAATAGCCTTGTGGTATCGGCTTCTAACTCCTTTTAACTCCTTGAAATAACTCCCTTTAACTGCCTAATCAGGCAACGCATATACTTGAATGGCCCGACGCAACTATCTGCATCGAGCCATTCAACTATATGACTTGCCTTATTCATATACTAAGCATACATTGTCCACCCAAATCGTATTGCCCGGCGAGCCTACATACGCCCCGCCCAAGCTGGAAGTGAACTGGATAATCAGATGCGTAGGCTTTTCATCGGGACCTGCCCAACCGTTTTCTTGAATCAACTGGCTTTCTCCTTCGCTATTGCGCGCGTGATAGTTCCCAACGCCCAGCCTCATCAGTTCCGCATCGTAATAAGCGGTACGCGAAATGTCTCCGTAATGGATTTCATACGTTGCCCCGTTGTGCCAATCCGCATTTTTATCATAACGCACCACCGCCGTACCGACCCGCTTGGCTATGATATTCCCGTCCTTGTCTTCGGTACGCTTCTGGAGGAGGCAGGTCATAATGGCACAATCTTGCCCTTTCACGGTACTCTTCCGGCTGAATCCCGTCTGGCGGATACGGTGTGGTTCGCCCGACATCTTTACCTTATAATCATACCGGACGGCTTTGGGACGGGATGTGAAAGGCACTCCGATGTTCAAGTTCTTCTCGCCTTCTTTGGTTCCGGTAATCGGTTCTTTCATGTCCCCCAAGAACATGGAGCCTGAAGCGAGGACGCTGATATTCAGCCCTATCAGCTTTACTTTCACGCTTTCTATATGCGTTTCCAAACGAGCGCAATACCCATTTCCCCGGCGTTCGGGATAAACGCTGGTATTGGTCTTAACCACTCCCATCACCTTTGCCATTACATTCGAGGTGCCCCAAGGCGAACCGCCTTTATTGGTATAGGGTATATTCCCGTCAATCTCTTGCGTGGGGCCGACTTCGTAAAGCAACTTTGTTGCGCCTCCGATAATGCCCGACTCATGGATTTTCCGCGTAATCCATTGGTCCATATCGCCGTATTTAATGGGAGCCACCCGCTCTTGCGCGTTCATAAAAAGAGGGAATGCCATTGCCAGCACCCCGAACAATCCTTTCATCTTCATGTATTGTCTGCTTTAATTTTTGCGGCAAAGTTACAAAAAAAAGCGATAGCCCGTAGGCTACCGCTCTAAATCTGCGTTTTCGGATATTATTTCCCGCTTATTTACAACTTGTCATTTCGCGTACAGCAACCATGCTCCCTGAAAATCCTTATTGTTAGGATATTTCGCCTTGAAAGCGTCGCGGGCTGCAGAGGCGGCCTCGTGCGTGTCATACGACTCCACGATCACGCGATATGTATTCTTCTCTGCGTTGTATACCACCTTCGCGTTATAGCCTTCACCGTCCATCCGGCTCTTCAGCCCGTCGGCGTTCGCCTTCACGCCAAAGCTTCCGCACACTACGCTATACGCCTTCAGCCCGTCGCCCGAAACCAGTTCCACTTTCTCTTCACGTACCGGAGCCGTGGTAGCTACAGGAGCGGAAGTAACGGGAGCGGTCGTAACGGGAGCAACCGGAGCAACCGTTTCTACCGGAGTCTCACTGGCTGTAGCGGCTTCCGCCAATTCTTGTTGTTTTGCTTTTTCATAAGCCTTCTTATAAGCGCTTTCGCTTGACTTGCAGGATGAGAATGCCAACGCCACGCACAATCCCATTCCCAATACTACGACTTTTTTCATTTGTCTTGATTTTATTGATATTACTTTTCCGTTCTATCTCTTTTAAATTTTACGTGCAAAAGTAGCAATATCTCCCGTCCCTTGCTATTAAAATCTGTTAATATTGAGGCCAAATACATTTTTTGTCAAATATTTCACCTAAAAATGATACACGATTATCATATTTTTCTTAGATTTGTCATCGTAATAACTAAAAACCATATTTAACATGAAAGCATTAAACGTAGTAGCTGCATTCTTGGGCGGTATTGCCATAGGAGCAGTAGCAGGAATTTTATTCGCGCCGGAGAAAGGTACCGACACACGTAGCAAAATCGCTGAAGTATTGCGCAAGAAAGGTATCCGCCTGAGCCGTGAAGAAATGGATGACTTGGCAGACCAAATCGCATCGGAAGTAAAAGATGCGGACTGATCCAAACGCCGACTTCAAAAGGCGTGCCTGTAGGAATGTAAACATTACACCCCCTATGCGGCACGCCATCTTTTCATTTAAACCCTGAAAATTATGTTCGCCAACGACAAAAGCATCGACAACCTGCAAGACTTGTTCAAGGAATTCCGGAAATACATCGAACTGCAAGGCCAGTACCTCCGGTTCGAAGCCATAGAGAAGCTCACCATCCTGCTTTCTACGCTCGTCTTGGTTTTCATCCTGATTACCGTAGGGGTGATGGCACTCTTCTATTTTTCGTTCATGCTGGTATACGTGCTTGCCACAACTACCGGAAGCTTTGCGGCTGGGTATGCCATTATCGGAGCCGCGCTGATTCTGATAGCCTTGCTTATCTACCGCTTCCGCACCATGCTCATCTTCCAGCCGATGGTCAATTTCCTGGCACGGCTATTTCTTGACGACTCAAACAAACCCAAACAATGAACACACCACAAACCTATTATACACTTGAAATGATCCGCCGGCAACGGCTGGACAAGAAAACGGAAATCCTCCAGTCGAAGCAACGGATGCACCAGCTTGCACACCAGCTTTTCAACCCTCCTCAAAGCAAAAACAAGTTCGAAGGAATGATGCAACACGTCAATATGGGCATCGCCGCATACGACGGAGTCATGACCGGAATAAAAGTATTACGGCGCATACGCACCTTGTTCGGAGGCAAAAAAAGAAGATAACCCTTAATAATATAATAATGTATATGAACCTGAAACACTTTTTCACCACCTTGTTCTTCCTGTGCTGCGCCACCGCCATTACAGCACAAACCGACTCTACCTTCTATATAAAAGGCTCGATGGGACGCTTGGCGGCACACCTCCAACTTCCGGAACTGAAAACCGGAGAGAAATGCCCCATGGTAATCATCTGCCACGGCTTTACCGGAAACCAAAACGAGCCATTGCTCCGCGCCATCGCAGACAACTTGGTGAAAAGCGGAATAGGAGCCATGCGGTTCGACTTCAACGCCCACGGGAAAAGTGAAGGAGATTTCATCAACATGACCGTCCCCAACGAAATAGACGATGCCTTATCAGCCATTGCCTTCGTGCGCAACTTGCCCCAAACGGAAAGCGTATCCTTACTCGGACATTCCCAAGGCGGAGTCGTATCGGCCATGGCGGCAGGCCAATTAGGGGAAAGCGTCATTAAGAGCGTCGTGCTGATGGCGCCAGCCGCCGTATTGCGTGACGATGCCTTGCGGGGCAATACAATGGGAGCCGTGTACGACCCGTGGCACGCACCCGAATACGTCACAATGCCTTCCGGGCACAAATTAGGCAGGAATTTTATCCAAACCGCCGTCACGCTCCCTATTTATGAAACGGCACAGAAATACAAAGGGCCCGCACTCATCCTGCACGGCATGGACGACCGGATAGTACCTTACACATACGGCGAAAGATTCCATTATGTAATAAAACATAGCGAAATCATCCTGATACCGGGCGAAAACCACGGATTCGGCGCAAACCTCCCGTATGCGGCGTCAACCGCTGCCGGATGGCTGGCAGACATATTGAAATAAAACGCCCCATAGAATATAACTTATGCAAAGTTCCTTTAAAGTTTCAGGCAAAGCAGACAAAGAGATTTGGAAACAATGCATAAAAAGTCTATATTTGCTCGTCAACTTTTAAGGGAAAAACGATGAAACAAGTATACTCATTAACTTCCATACCTTCTGATACGAATTTCATTGCAGGGATTGACGTAATAGGCAACATAAAGAAGCTTTTCGCCATCCCTGCCCAAATACCCGGATGCCTGTTCCTGCTTTGCACCAGAGGGCAATGCGACATCACAATACATATAAATAAATACAAGCTGAAGAAAAATTCCATAGCCATTGTCTATCCCGACCAGTTCGTGCAAATAACAGAGAACACTCCCGATTGCCGGTTCGCCTTTGTCGGATTTTCTTCTACGCTTATCCAACATCCGTTCCTGTTTTCGAATACAATCCAGTATGCTCCTTCTATCTTGGAGAAACCGGTTATAGAACTCGAGCCGAAAACAGCCGAAGTATTCCGCGACTATTTCAAAATGCTGATAAAGGCAAAACACCAAAACAATACATTGGTAAGAGAAGAACAACTCCCGCTTATCCTGACTGGGTTGATTATTGAATTGGGGAATATTAATAAGCAAGAACCGGTAAAA
>CASFRN010000113.1 GCA_949296855.1 uncultured Bacteroides sp.
AAGTAAGGTTTGCAGGCTTATCAAAACCGGCTTCAACGCCATCGGCTTTCAGTAGATAAGTAAGTCCTTTGTCTTGGTGGGTGAAGTCTATCGTTTCATCCACAGGATACCAAGCAGAGACGGTAGCATAGTTCTTGTCCTTCCAATAGAGAGGAGCTTCGGAAGTCCATGCCGTGCCATCGTATGTATAGGTAGCGGTTTCACCATTAAGACTGACACCAATGGCATCGCCTGCTTTGAACTCGCTGCTCATCCCGTCCGTCGGGTTTTCGCTGACCCGCGTCCACGGCTGTTCGCTCACCTCCGCCGTGAGGCTGACGCTGCCTATCTGCAACGGGTATTCGCCTTCGGGCAAAGCTGTGCTGTTCTCTGCCAGTTCGTCTTGCGAACAGGCGGAGAGCAGCAGTGCCGCCATGAGGCCATACATTAACTTTTTCCATCTGTCTTTGTTCATATCTTTCATCTTTAAATTATTACTTATCATCCATATATGTGCTCCGACAGGCTGGAAAACAAGCGTCCCGCCCTCCTCCACGGCGGGGAGAGGGGCGGGACGAAACGAAATGAAATGCTTAGGCTCAGCTTTCTTTCACAATCTGTGTGAAATCAGACCAGTCTTCCACCTTATAGGCGCGGATGTCGCGTACCGACTTCTTGAACCACTCAAACTTGCAAAGGTCGTTGATTGCCTTGTAGAGGTTGCTCAGATTACCATTGGCCGTGAGGTAAGTGCTGCCTTGAATCCACTCGAAGCCATTTTTCTTCAGGCTTTCCTTTATTTCGTAATAGGCGCGGTTATAAGGCTTCCCGTAATGCGTTTCGAGGCTCGAAACCGTCATGTCGAAACTTATGGCAAACATACTTCCTCCTTTGCCGGTTTGAACAAATCTTCTTGCCCGAAGAATATATTATGGTCTTCTGTCTCCGCAGAAATCACGATGCCTACAAATGGATTGTCCTCTACTTGGATAACCGTGCCCACCAACCACTCTCGTTGCAGAGTCAGGTCGGGCGAAATGAGTACTTTATCTCCTACCTTCATGTTTACCAGTTTTGATTGTTTCATGGCACAAAGGTAGCATATTTTCGCGAAAACAGACATGCTTCCTGCATTTCTTTTCCTTTTTCGTCTTGTTTTCCAGTCTGTCAAAGAACGCGCAAGCCGAGCGCAATGTCCGTCAAGCTTGCTTGAACGGCATAGCCGAGGCGCAGCCGTTGTTCTGTAAAGAACACGCTTATTCTATTCTCCTATCATCCCCACCGTGGCAAGCCCTTCGGGGCGGCGGTGGGTGCGGCTGAGGTATTCCTCCAAGCGTTCGGCGTAGTATGTCAGTATCTTACGAATCATATCCTTTTGTCTTTATGGGTTGATGCTTGTCAGGGCAGGGCTACGGAGCCGGAGCCGTCACCGCCGTCTGTCCAGTTGGTATTTTCTTCTTCAAAGGAGACAACCAACCCCGGACCGCTCAACGTAAGGTTATAGGTATGCGTCGTGCCGCTCTTCCACTCCAGTTTCTCCGGTTTGTAACGGAACTCACGGGCTGTGCCGTCCACGTTGGCGTGAATGGTAATGAGCTTTTCCGGTGAGTCATCGACTTGCGGAATAACGATGGCCGCATAGCTGGCTTTGGCGGTTTCTACGCTTCCATTGTTTTCAAAGTCTGCTGTATTGGGTGTCTCAAGCTTATACATGGCTATCTTCTGTGCCTTGTCTCCGACAGTGGTCCATGTACCTAATACCGGGGTGTCGGGTGAATCAGGCAAGGCCGGCTCTTGGAACTCGCCGCCTACATATACATCTTCAAGGTCGATGCCGGTGATTTCCGCATCAGGGGCAAAACCTTCGCTGCTGACATTCACCACGACCTTGGCCACTTGATGGTAGAACGAAAGGGGGATTGCCCTTATTGTATAGGTTGCCGTCGTCCGGGCATAGATGAAATCGCTTTGTATATAATCCGCTTTTTCATTTTGAGTGGTAGACACTTGCAAAGGAGTTGAGGCTGTAGGCAAATACTCCCGCCATTCTTCTTGCTCGTCACCATAATGCCAGGCGCGTATGAGCTTGCATTCGTCTGAGCGGAACCAATAAGAAGAAGACCATAAAAGCTGTATGTCTCCTGCTGCATATGAATACCTCCCCACTTTATTGACCCATTCCGGAGACATACCGTCTTCATAGAAGTCCACGGTTTGAATCATGATATGATCAAATTCTTCAAAATTATTATCTACCGATGCACGGGTAGAGACCCCGATTGTGGCGGTGAAACTCAAAGGATGCTCGTGCGGGGCGAATGTCTCCACCGGGGTATTCAGCTCGTTTTGGCAAGAAACGAAAAATCCGGCGGTCCCCATAAGAAAAACCGTACATAGTTTTAACATGACATTGGTATTTCGGTTCATAATATTGTTTTTATCCAGTTATTATTGTGCTACCGTCTCCTGCGAAAAAGACAGTTACACCTTTTGTGTATCTTCCGGCTTACGCTATGCCGGAGGCAGCTATCATTGCATTTCTGCAAAGCCCGAACCTGTTGATTCGGTGGTCCAATCATTAATGGCAGAACTGAATACAGCCAGGGTTGTCAGATTTACTGTGATTTCATATTTATATTCCTTTCTACTCATGAAAGTAATGGTCTCTTGAAAATTAATTTTAGCCCTTAACACGCCACCATCTTTCAAAGTTACTTCGAAGAACTCACCTGACAGAGTCTGAGGAATGATTACGGCACTTCCCCAGTCATCATTTGCGGAAGCTTTCATTACAGTGATATCTGTGGCAGTTCCTTTGGCTTCAGAGATGTTTCCTGTGGATGTGGTGAGCGTAGTGGTCGGAAGCACTCCTTTCAGCTTGACAACTGCGCCCTCAAGGTCAGGTTGTCCATACCCCTGTTTAAGATTTACCGTTACTTTGGTAAGAAGATGGGAAAATGTAAGAGGCACCGCATCCCTTGTGCGTTCTACCGGATTATTGGCTGCGCCCCACATCAAGTCACTCAGTTTATAATTCTCGTCCGTGCTTTGGTCGGATTGTATCATGAAATCCTCCGTTGCACCTTCGGCAATGGATGAAACAGCTTTTGAAGGATAGTACGCATAGATGTTCACGCCTTTTCCGCTGCTGGGGAAATATTGCTGGTTGTTTGTAGACATGTTGCCATTGGCATCCATAGTGGTATATAACAATGGTTGGTCATATTGGCTTGTCGCCGTTTCACCGGCCGCAACGTCTTCATGGATGAACACATCAATGTCTTCATCGGCATCAAATTGCGCACCTTGTATGTCATTGCCTGCGCGTGTCTGTACTTCCAAACTGCTGGAAAGGCGCAGTTCCACCGGCCCGTCATTCAAATTCTCGTCGTTGCTGCAAGCCGCCAGTGTCAGCGCGGCTGCGGCGAATAACAGATACTTTTTCTTCATTGTCGTTTTCATCTGATAGTGATTTTATTCGTTTATTAATTGGGTTAAAAAGCTTCTCCTTGTTCGCCATTCTCACCGTTGCCCGGAGCCCAGTCCTCGATGGTGGCGGTCACATCAAGCCGGGTCTTGTTCACCGTGATGTCATAGACATATTTCTTGCCTGCCTCGAATTTGTCCGCTTTGGAATTATTCAAATCCCAGTTGAA